>NZ_WIWH01000028.1:0-70135 GCF_009600035.1 Pseudomonas sp. FSL R10-2964
CCCCACAGACGCGGGATGGAGCAGTCTGGTAGCTCGTCGGGCTCATAACCCGAAGGTCGTCGGTTCAAATCCGGCTCCCGCAACCAAACATTAAAAGGCTGCTCGAAAGAGTGGCCTTTTTTGTGCCCGGGTGTTTTTGCCCTCCTCCTGCCAAATGCAGAGAATGGATTAAAACCGGGTATTTCAAGCGGTTACGTGATTTAAGGGTTGACACCTTAACGATTCGCTGTAGAATCCACCACACAGACGCGGGATGGAGCAGTCTGGTAGCTCGTCGGGCTCATAACCCGAAGGTCGTCGGTTCAAATCCGGCTCCCGCAACCAAACATCAAAAAAGGCTACTCGAAAGAGTGGCCTTTTTTGTGCGCGCTCGAAAAGTCAGGGGCAAGCGTTTATTGACATTAAACGTCATATTTCTGAAAGTCCGTTCATCTATGCTGTCCGCCAACAATTACCCTTTTTTCTCAGACCAATCCTGAACCTCAGGCAAACGGCTGAACACATTTAGAAATATTTTGACCAAAAGGATTGGTAACTTGAGCCTATGCCTCCATCCTATCGCGCACGATCCACGAGGTGATTGATGCCCGATAACTCGCCAGAACCCAAAGAAGCCGTTACAGCAGCCCACCCCATAGCCGCGACCCGTTTGCGCTGTCTGGATTTGCTGAGCAAGTATCGCCAGCCCATTGGGCTCGCGCTCACGCTGCTGTTATTTGCAATAGCACTGATTGCGTGTCGCCATCTGTTAAGCGAACTTGACCTGTACGCCCTGCATGACTCGATCCTCGAAGTTCCCAAGCCCGCCCTCTTCGGTGCCGTGGCTGCGACTGCCGCGGGTTTTATCATCCTGCTCGGTTATGAGTGGTCAGCCAGCCGCTATGCGGGGGTAAAACTGCCACCCAAAACCCTGGCACTGGGCGGCTTTACCGCCTTTGCCATTGGCAATGCCATCGGCCTGTCGCTGCTGTCCGGCGGCTCTGTGCGGTATCGCCTTTATGCCCGGTATGGCGCGGGGGCGTCAGAAGTCGCCCATATGACTCTGTTTGCCAGCCTATCGCTGGGCTGCGCCCTGCCACCGCTGGCGGCACTGGCCACATTGAGCAATTTGCCCGCAGCCTCCGCCGCCCTGCATATCCCGGCCTGGATATTGGGTGCTATCGCTTTTGCGGTGCTGGCCCTGTTTGCCTTGCTGGCAATAGGAATCTACCGCCGACGCCTGCCCGAGCAGCCGATCCCGGACAACCTGCTGGTCAAGGCCGGGCGCCGCACATTGCGCCTGCCAAGTGCGCGCCTGACCTTGCTGCAACTGGTCATTACCGCTCTGGACGTCGCGGCCGCCGCCACGGTGCTCTATCTGCTGTTGCCTGAAGCACCGCCCTTCGGCGCATTTATGCTCGTTTACCTGCTGGCCCTGGCGGCCGGCGTGCTCAGCCACGTCCCCGGCGGTGTCGGGGTGTTTGAGGCAATCTTGCTGGCAGCCTTCGCCGACAAGCTCGGCGCCGCACCATTGGCGGCAGCCCTGCTGCTGTATCGCATGATCTATGTGATTCTGCCGCTGCTGATTGCCTGCCTGATGCTGCTGATGACCGAAGCTCAGCGCCTGATTCACACCCGCCAAAGCCTGCGGGTTGCGTCAGGCCTGGCCGCTCCGGTACTGGCCGTGCTGGTATTCATGTCCGGCGTGGTTTTGCTGTTCTCCGGTGCCACACCGGAAATCGACACGCGCCTCGAACACATCGGTTTTCTGATCCCCCATCGCCTGGTCGACGCTTCGCACTTTGGCGCCAGCCTGATCGGCGTGCTCTGCCTGCTTTTGGCCCAGGGCTTGCGCCGCCGCCTGTCCGCCGCCTGGATGCTGACCACTATCCTGTTGCTGGTCGGCGCCGTGCTGTCCCTGCTGAAAGGCTTCGACTGGGAGGAAGCCACTATCCTGGTTCTCACCGCCAGCCTGCTGGGCCTGTTCCGCCGCTCTTTCTACCGCCCGAGCCGCCTGACCGAACTGCCCTTTTCACCGCTATATCTGGTGGCCAGTGTCTGCGTACTGGGCGCCTCGATCTGGTTGCTGTTGTTCGCCTATCAGGACGTTCCTTATAGCCATCAACTGTGGTGGCAGTTCACCCTTGACTCGGACGCACCACGGGGCCTGCGCTCGCTGCTGGGTGCCGCGGTACTGCTGGTGGTCGTATCCCTGACCTGGTTGCTGCGCACCGCCCGCCCGGTGATCCACCTGCCCGATGCCACCGAACTGGAAAAGGCCGGCAAGATCATCCTTGCCTCCGACCAGCCCGACGGCGGCCTCGCACTGACCGGCGATAAGGCCTTGCTGTTCCACCCCGACGACAACGCCTTCCTGATGTACGCTCGCCGCGGGCGCAGCCTGGTGGCGCTGTACGACCCGATCGGACCGCCCCAGCAACGTGCCGAGTTGATCTGGCAGTTTCGCGACCTGTGCGACACCGTCCATGCCCGCCCCGTGTTCTATCAGGTACGCGCCGAGAACCTGCCGTTCTATATGGACATCGGCCTGACCGCGATCAAGCTCGGTGAAGAAGCCCGGGTCGACTTGCACCGCTTTGATCTCGAAGCCAAGGGCAAAGAGATGAAGGACCTGCGCTACACCTGGAACCGTGGCACCCGTGACGGCCTATCACTGGAAATCCACGAACCGGGTGAGGCACCAATGGATGAGCTCAAGGTCATTTCCGACGCCTGGCTCACCGGCAAGAATGTGCGGGAAAAAGGCTTCTCACTCGGGCGCTTCAGCGAGGACTACATCAAGCACTTTCGCATCGCGATCATTCGCTTTGAAGGCAAGCCGGTGGCCTTTGCCAACCTGCTTGAGACCCACAGCCATGAGCTGTCGAGCCTCGACCTGATGCGTGCCCACCCGGACGCGCCGAAACTGACCATGGAATTCATGATGGTCGGCCTGATTCAGCATTATAAAAAGCATGGATACGCCCGTTTCAGCCTGGGAATGGTACCTCTGTCCGGCCTGCAACCGCGTCGCGGCGCACCCTTGACCCAACGTTTGGGTTCGATGCTGTTCCAGCGCGGCGAGCACCTGTACAACTTCCAGGGTTTGCGTCGCTTTAAAGACAAATTCCAGCCCGACTGGGAACCTCGTTATATGGCCGTACCCGCCGGACTTGATCCGCTGGTGGCACTGGCTGATACCGCCGCCCTGATTGCAGGCGGCTTGACTGGATTGGTGAAACGTTAATGAAACATCGTTCCTGGCGGTTTTTGTTGCTTGCCTTGATAGTTCTGGTCGCCCTGGCAGCAGGCGGCTATTGGTGGTGGAATCGCCCGGCTCCGGAACCGACGATTGAACACCTGGGCCAGAGCGATGGCTCGACCCTGACCAGGGTCACACCCGGACAGAGAGCCCAGGCCCGGGTGGTGATTGCCACTCCGGCCGAAGAAGCCCTGAACGACAAGCAACTCATGGCCCTCAGCCGCGCAGGCAAGGCGCAACTGGTGCAAGTGATCCTGCCCAAAGACGACTGCACCCTGCAACAGCAAGCACTGCAAACCGCGCTACAGCAGCTCAAGGGGCCTGCAACCCTGGTCAGCGGCATAGGCCCTGGGGCCACTCTGGCCTGGCGCTGGCTGGCCGCGCAAACCAACGACAAGGCGCAAGCCGTATCGGTGGGTTTCAAGCTGGAAGAACCCGGCTGCACACTGCCCGTTCCGAAAACTGCCACCCACGGTAACTGGCTGGTGGCCTGGAACGACAACCCTGATGACCCGAGCGCGGCTTTTGTACGCGATCAACCGAATGCGCAGACCAGCATCAGCGACTACGACATTCACTACCCACAAGTCCTGAGCAACGAGCTGCGCAAAATCCTGGTGGGCGATGAAAACGGCGGGCTGAGCATGCCGGTGGTCGAAGTACCTGCCGGCCAGCAAAACAGCACCGTGACCCTGTTCCTCTCCGGTGATGGAGGCTGGCGGGATCTGGACCGTGACGTGGCGGGCGAGATGGCCAAGATCGGCTACCCGGTGGTGGGTATCGACATGCTGCGCTACTACTGGCAGCACAAGACCCCCGAGCAAAGCGCCACCGACCTCACCGAGCTGATGCAGCACTACCGGCAAAAATGGGGCACCCAGCGCTTTGTGCTGGTGGGCTATTCGTTTGGTGCAGATGTTTTGCCGGCCACCTACAACCGCCTGCCTGAAGCGGAGCAAAAGCGTGTCGACTCGATCATGCTGCTGGCCTTTGCCCGCAGCGGCAGTTTTGAGATCCATGTCGATGGCTGGCTGGGCAAGGCTGGCGCAGAAGCGGATACCGGCGAAGAAATGTCCAAGCTGCCAGCCAGTAAAGTGGTGTGCATCTATGGCGCAGAAGAAGTCGATGAAAGCGGCTGCACTGCCAAGACCGCAGTCGGCGAAAGCCTCAAGCTGCCCGGCGGCCATCACTTCGACGAGAATTACCCGGCCCTCGCCCAGCGCCTGGTGGACCTGATCAAGAAACATCAGGCGACGGCCCAATAAGTCAGCCTTTGTGGGAGCGGGCTTGCCCGCGATAGCAACGACTCGATCTACCAGATACACCGAGCCGCCTGCATCGCGAGCAAGCCCGCTCCCACAGTTACAGGCCCCGGCTTAACCAAAAAAGCCCCGACTCTCGCGAGCCGGGGCTTTTTTATTGCGCCTGGACGGGTTTACATCTCGACCTGCGTCCCCAGCTCAATCACCCGGTTAACCGGCAGCTTGAAGAAGCGCAGGTTGCTGTTGGCATTCTTGAGCATAAAGGCGAACAAGGCTTCACGCCAACGCGCCATACCCACCAGTTTGGAGGTAATCACTGTCTCACGGCTAAGGAAGTAAGTGGTGCGCATCGGGCTGAAATCCAGCTCATCAAGATGGCACAGCTTCAGCGCCTCAGGCACATCCGGTTCATCCATAAAGCCAAAGTGCAGGATCACCCGGAAGAACCCGTCACCATAGGCGTCCACCTCGAACCGTCGCGAAGCGGGCACTCGCGGCGAGTCTTCGTTGACCACCGTGAGCAATACCACCTGCTCGTGCAGCACCTGGTTGTGCAGCAAGTTGTGCAACAGCGCATGAGGCACGGCATCCGGGCGCGCGGTCAGAAACACCGCCGTCCCCTTCACCCGATGCGGCGGCTGTACCCGGATGCTGCTGATAAACAGCGGCAGTGGCAGCGCGCTTTCGTCAAGACGATCCACCAGTAGTTGCTTGCCGCGGCGCCAGGTGGTCATCAGGACAAACAGCACTATGCCCGCCAGCACCGGAAACGCCCCGCCCTGGAAGATTTTCGGCACGTTGGCAATAAAGAACAGACCGTCCACCAGCAAAAAGCCGATCAACACAGGCACGGCCAGAACAGGTGGCCACTTCCACAACAGCAACATCACTGCCGACACCAGAATACTGGTAATCAGCATGGTCCCTGTGACCGCCACCCCATAAGCCGAAGCCAGGGCACCCGAAGACTCAAAGCCCAGCACCAGCAAAATCACCCCGACCATCAGCGACCAGTTCACCGCGCCAATGTAGATCTGGCCCTGTTCGGCGCTTGAGGTGTGCTGGATATGCATGCGCGGGATATAACCCAGCTGAATTGCCTGATGGGTCAGGGAGAAGGCTCCGGAAATCACGGCCTGGGAGGCAATCACCGTCGCCAGCGTGGCCAGCCCGACCAAAGGTATCAACGCCCAGGCCGGCGCCAGCAGATAGAACGGGTTGCGCGCCGCCTCAGGATTTTCCAGCAGCAAGGCGCCCTGGCCAAAGTAGTTGAGCACCAGCGCGGGCAACACCAGGATGAACCAGGCCCGGGCAATCGGCTTGCGACCAAAGTGGCCCATATCGGCATACAGTGCCTCGGCGCCGGTCAGCGCCAGCACCACGGCACCCAGAATGGCAACGCCCATGCCCGGGTGAGAAACAAAGAACCGCACGCCCCATAGCGGGTTCAGCGCATTGAGCACTTCAGGGTGCTGAACGATACCGTGGATCCCCAGGCCGCCCAGCACCACAAACCACACCACCATGACTGGCCCGAACAGCTTGCCGATACTGGCCGTGCCATGGCGCTGAATCAAAAACAGCAGCACCAGCACAATCAAGGCCAGCGGCACGACCCAATGCTCCAGGCCGTCGAATGCCAGCTCAAGCCCTTCTACGGCGGATAGCACCGAGATCGCCGGGGTAATCATGCTATCGCCGTAAAACAGTGCCGCACCGATCAACCCCAGGATCACCAGCACCGAACGCAACTTCGGATAAGGCGACGCCGCACGCCTGGCCAGTGCGGTCAGGGCCATGATGCCACCCTCCCCTTCGTTGTCGGCGCGCAGGATAAACAGCACGTACTTGATCGAGACCACCCAGATCAGCGACCAAAGGATCAGCGCCAAAATACCGAAGACACCGTCATGGTTGACCTGCACACCATAGCCGCCGGAAAACACCTCTTTCAGGGTGTACAACGGGCTGGTACCAATATCGCCGTACACCACTCCGACCGCTGCAACCAGCATCCCGATAGGCTTGGCCTTCGAGTGACCGTCTTCTGCCGCCTGACTGCTTGCCTGCCCCATCAACCACTCCTACGACCATTGACCGCGTTTCTTAATGGCTTGCGCTACATTTGATCAGCAGCATGCGCTGATTTCCCGAGTGTTAGCTACGGCTCCTGCCTACAAAATCACGTTAGTTAAAAACCCTGCTTTCGCAACGGCGCGCAGCATAGCGCAGCACTCGTCGCAAATCCCCGTATAACGCTGGTCAAGTGCGTTGACCATAGCTAAAATTGCGCACTTTTTTTGATCAGAGGCGCAATAAGCGCCCGTTCGTCGTGCAGCCTTTACGGGCATGTAACGTCACTACATACCGAGGTTCGCCATGTCCACCGTTACCACCAAGCCAGCCAACCCAAAGGTTGGCTTTGTTTCCCTGGGTTGCCCGAAAGCACTGGTCGACTCCGAGCGCATCCTTACGCAACTGCGCATGGAAGGCTATGACGTCGTCTCAACCTATCAGGACGCCGACGTCGTGGTGGTCAACACCTGCGGCTTTATCGACAGCGCCAAGGCCGAATCCCTGGAAGTGATCGGCGAAGCCATCAAGGAAAACGGCAAGGTCATCGTGACCGGCTGCATGGGTGTCGAAGAAGGCAATATCCGCGACGTGCACCCAAGCGTACTGGCCGTGACCGGCCCGCAGCAGTACGAGCAGGTAGTCAACGCCGTGCACCAGGTGGTGCCGCCGCGCCAGGATCACAACCCGCTGATCGACCTGGTGCCGCCACAGGGCATCAAGCTGACGCCACGTCACTACGCCTACTTGAAGATTTCCGAAGGCTGCAACCACAGCTGCAGCTTCTGCATCATCCCGTCGATGCGCGGCAAGCTGGTCAGCCGCCCGGTGGGTGACGTGCTCGACGAAGCCCAGCGCCTGGTCAAGGCCGGCGTCAAAGAGCTGCTGGTGATTTCCCAGGACACCAGCGCCTACGGCGTTGACGTCAAATACCGCACCGGCTTCTGGAACGGTGCTCCGGTCAAGACGCGCATGACCGAGCTGTGCGAAGCCTTGAGCTCTCTGGGCGTATGGGTGCGTCTGCACTACGTTTACCCGTACCCGCACGTTGACGAACTGATCCCGCTGATGGCCGCCGGCAAAATCCTGCCGTATCTGGACATCCCGTTCCAGCACGCCAGCCCGAAAGTGCTCAAGGCCATGAAACGCCCGGCGTTTGAAGACAAGACCCTGGCCCGGATCAAGAACTGGCGTGAAATCTGCCCGGAACTGATCATCCGTTCGACCTTTATCGTCGGCTTCCCGGGTGAAACCGAAGAAGACTTCCAGTACCTGCTCGACTGGCTGACCGAAGCTCAACTGGATCGCGTGGGTTGCTTCCAGTACTCGCCGGTAGAAGGAGCACCTGCCAACCTGCTGGACGCGGCCATCGTGCCAGACGACGTCAAACAGGATCGCTGGGATCGCTTTATGGCCCATCAACAGGCCATCAGCGCAGCACGCCTGCAGATGAAGATCGGCAAGGAAATCGAAGTCCTGATCGATGAAGTCGACGAGCAAGGCGCTGTAGGCCGCTGCTTCTTCGATGCCCCGGAAATCGACGGCAACGTATTTATTGCGACCGAAAAAGATATCAAGCCGGGTGACAAGATCATGTGCCGCGTCACCGACGCCGACGAATATGACCTGTGGGCTGAAGTGATCTAATTCGCGACTGCCTCGCAAAAAGCCCTGCCGCTCTCGCGCCAGGGCTTTTTTTACGGCTATCGTAAACCCATTGCCTTCCACACCTGTGTCAGGAGACACGCTCGATGCAACAACAATGGGTCATTCATACCCCACGTCTTACGGACTTCGCCGAACTAACCGACGTATGGGAAGCATCTGTTCGTGCCACCCATGATTTTTTACCTGACAGCTATATTCAACTTCTGCGCGGCCTGGTCAAAGACCAATATCTGGACGCCGTCATGCTGATCTGCTGCAAGGACCCGGTCAGCAAACGCATTACCGGCTTTGCCGGAGTCGCGGCCGGCAAGGTTGAAATGCTGTTTGTTCACCCGGATTACCGGGGGCAAGGCATCGGCAAATGCCTGTTAATGTTCGCCATCAATGAACTGAATGCTGAACGCCTCGACGTCAATGAGCAAAACTCGCAAGCCATCGGCTTTTACCTCAAACAGGGGTTTGAGGTGATCGGCCGCTGCGAAAAAGACGGCATGGGCCAGCCCTATCCCCTGCTGCACCTGCGGTATAAACGCCCAGCACGTGCATAAGGCAAATGTTGCCGGGCTTAACCGGCGCCAGGCGGGTACAATAGCCGCCCAATTCCTTTACGGCCCCTGTCATGTCTGAACCGATACGTCTCTCCAAACGCCTCATCGAACTCGTCGGCTGCTCCCGCCGTGAGGCCGAACTGTTCATTGAAGGTGGCTGGGTCACGGTAGATGGCGAAGTCATCGACGAGCCACAGTTCAAGGTCGACAACCAGAAAGTCGAGCTGGACCCTGAAGCCAAGGCCACCGCGCCCGAGCCTGTGACCATTTTGCTCAACGCCCCGGCGGGCCTGGATACCGACAGCGCCATGGCGTTGATCGGCCCGGACACCCTGAGCGAAGAACACCGCTTCGGCAAGCGCCCGCTCAAGGGCCACTTCCTGCGCCTGAGCGTTGGCAATGAGCTGCAAGCCAACGCCAGCGGCCTGCTGGTGTTTACCCAGGACTGGAAGATCGTGCGCAAGCTGACGGCCGATGCCAGCAAGATCGAGCAGGAATACGTGGTCGAGGTCTCTGGCGAAATGGCCCCCCACGGTCTGAACCGTCTCAACCACGGCATGACCTACAAGGGTCGCGAGCTGCCTGCGGTCAAGGCCAGCTGGCAGAGTGAAAACCGCCTGCGTTTTGCGATGAAAAATCCGCAACCAGGTGTGATTGCCCTGTTCTGCCAGGCGGTAGGCCTGACCGTGATTTCCATGCGCCGGATTCGTATCGGCGGCGTTTCGATGGGCAAATTGCCCGTAGGCCAATGGCGCTATATGAGCGCCAAAGAAAAGTTCTAACGACTTACAGCCCTACCCCGAACATTTCGACACCGCAGCAATGCCTGCGGTGCTCACTGCTGAATATCAGGATTACCCAAATGATTCATAACGACGTACTGCGCAGCGTGCGCTACATGCTCGACATCAGCGACAACAAGGTTGTCGAAATCATCAAGCTTGGTGGCCTGGAAGTTACCAAGGAAGATGTACTGACCTACCTGAAAAAAGACGAAGAAGAAGGTTTTGTACGTTGCCCTGACGACGTGATGGCGCACTTCCTGGATGGCCTGGTGATCTTCAAGCGCGGCAAGGACGAAAGCCGTGCGCCAATGCCGGTCGAGCTGCCGGTGACCAACAACATCATTCTGAAAAAACTGCGTGTGGCCTTCGAGCTGAAGGAAGATGACATGCACGCCATCCTCAAGGCTGCGGGCTTCCCGGTGTCCAAGCCCGAGCTGAGCGCCCTGTTCCGCAAGTTCGGCCACACCAACTACCGCACCTGTGGCGACCAGTTGCTACGCAACTTCCTCAAGGGCCTGACCCTGCGCGTTCGCGACTGAAAACACACCTCCTGTGGGAGCGGGCTTGCTCGCGATAGCAGCACCGCAGTGATTCAGATTGACCGAGCCGTCTGAATCGCAAGCAAGCCCGCTCCCACAAGAGCCTGTTCTGACCCACCAGCCCGATATCTCCCATGCCCTACACCGTCTCCCCCATCGGCTTTGTGCGCTCCTGCTTCAAGGAGAAGTTCGCCATCCCGCGCCAGCCACAACTGGCACCGGCCGCCCGTGGCGTGCTGGAACTGGTCGCACCCTTTGACCAGGGCGATGCGGTGCAGGGCCTGGAGCAGGTCAGCCATGTCTGGTTGCTGTTTGTGTTTCATCAGGCACTTGAAGACAAGCCTCGCCTCAAGGTGCGCCCGCCACGCCTGGGCGGCAACAAGTCGATGGGCGTGTTTGCCACCCGCGCCACCCATCGCCCGAACGGCATCGGCCAGTCAGTGGTCAAGCTGGACAAGGTAGAAGCCAATCGCCTGTGGATTTCCGGCATCGACCTGCTCGACGGCACGCCGATTCTGGATATCAAACCCTATGTGCCCTACGCCGATATCATCAGCGATGCCAGCAATGGCATGGCCAGCGCCGCACCGGTATTGATCCCCGTGCAATGGGCCGACAGCGCCCTGCAACAGGCCCACAGGGAAGCCCTGCGCCTTCAGGAGCCGCTGGTGGAGCTGATCGAGCAATGCCTGGCGCAAGATCCACGCCCTGCTTACCAGACGCCCACAGCCGAACGAGAATACGGCGCGCAGTTCTGGGATCTGGATGTACGCTGGCATTACCCCGAGCCTGGTTTGATCCGTGTGCTTGAGGTGATTCCCAAGCCGTGACCTGAAACGCAATGTGGGAGCGGGCTTGCTCGCGATTACGGCCTGTCAGTCACCCATGCGGTGGCTGGCACTCCACAATCGCGGGCAAGCCCGCTCCCACATTTGTATCGATCTGCGTTTGTTACTTCTCGACGAAAGCACGCTCGATCAGGTAATCACCCGGCTCACGCATGCGTGGCGAAACTTTCAGGCCGAAGCTGTTAAGCACTTCGCTGGTCTCGTCGAGCATGCTCGGGCTGCCGCACAACATGGCACGGTCGTCCTGCGGGTTGATCGGCGGCAGACCGATATCGCTGAACAGCTTGCCGCTGCGCATCAGGTCGGTCAGGCGGCCTTCATTCTCGAATGGCTCGCGGGTCACGGTCGGGTAGTAGATCAGCTTTTCACGCAGCGCTTCGCCGAAGAATTCGTTCTGCGGCAGGTGCTCGGTAATGAATTCGCGGTAAGCGACTTCATTGACGTAACGCACACCGTGGCACAGGATCACTTTTTCGAAACGCTCGTAGGTTTCCGGATCCTGGATAACGCTCATAAAGGGCGCCAAACCGGTGCCGGTGCTGAGCAGATACAGATGCTTGCCCGGCTTCAAGTCGTCCAGCACCAGCGTCCCCGTAGGTTTTTTGCTGATGATGATCTCGTCGCCTTCCTTCAAGTGCTGCAACTGGGAGGTCAGCGGGCCATCAGGCACCTTGATGCTGAAGAACTCCAGATGCTCTTCCCAGTTCGGGCTGGCAATCGAGTAGGCACGCATAAGCGGACGGCCATTGGGCTGTTGCAGGCCGATCATCACGAACTGACCGTTCTCGAAGCGCAAGCCCGGGTCACGGGTACACTTGAAGCTGAACAGGGTGTCGTTCCAGTGATGAACACTGAGGACACGTTCGTGGTTCATGTTGCTCATGTACGGGGCTCCTAAATTCGCCTGCGCTGACTATGGGCGCGATTGCACAGCATTCTAATGGCGGCGACAATATCTGTTAACTGAATTATCAAGATAAGGGTTATCGGTTATATCGATATGCGATTTACTCTCAGACAACTCCAGGTTTTCGTCGCCGTCGCCCAACAAGAGAGCGTGTCTCGCGCTGCCGGCTTGTTGGCCCTTTCACAATCTGCTGCCAGTACCTCGATCACCGAACTGGAGCGCCAGACCAGCTGCCAGCTGTTCGATCGTGCCGGCAAGCGCTTGAGTCTCAACGCACTGGGCCGGCAATTGCTGCCACAGGCTGTCGCATTACTGGATCAGGCCAAGGAGATCGAAGACCTGCTTAATGGCAAGTCCGGTTTTGGCTCATTGACCGTCGGCGCGACACTAACCATCGGCAACTACCTGGCCACCCTGCTGATCGGCAGCTTTATGCAGGCGCACCCGGAAAGTCAGGTCAAGCTGGTGGTTCAGAACACGGCTCATATCGTGCAACAAGTCGCCCACTACGAAATTGATCTGGGTCTGATCGAAGGCGATTGCGCCCACCCGGATATTGAAGTGCAGAGCTGGGTCGAGGATGAACTGGTGGTGTTTTGCGCCCCGCAGCATCCACTGGCGGCTCGTGGCCGCGCCACACTTGACGAGCTGACCCGTGAAGCCTGGATTTTGCGCGAACAAGGCTCGGGAACTCGCCTGACGTTCGACCAGGCCATGCGCCATCATCAAACGTCGCTCAATATTCGCCTGGAACTGGAACACACCGAAGCGATCAAGCGCGCCGTTGAGTCGGGGCTGGGCATTGGCTGCATTTCACGCCTGGCGTTGCGTGACGCTTTCAGGCGCGGCAGCCTGGTGGCAGTGGAAACGCCTGAACTGGATCTGGCCCGGCAGTTCTTCTTTATCTGGCACAAAAAGAAGTATCAGACATCCGCCATGCGCGAATTTCTGGAGCTGTGCCGCGCCTTCACCGCCGGGGTTCAGCGCAGCGACGAGATCGTATTGCCAACCATTGCTTAAAGCAGAATCACTGCCCACACCACGGCAATCATGGTCAGCACCACAAACTGGGCAGCGCTGCCCATGTCCTTGGCGTTTTTCGACAAGGGGTGCAGGTCGAGGGAGATTCGGTCAACCACCGCTTCAATGGCCGAGTTCAACAACTCGACAATCAATGCCAGCAGGCACACAGCGATCAGCAATGCGCGCTCTACGCGGCTCACATTTAGCAAGAAGCTCAGCGGGATCAGGATCACGTTGAGCAGCACCAACTGCCGAAAAGCCGCCTCGCCCGTAAAGGCTGCGCGCAAACCGTCCAGCGAGTAACCGCCAGCATTCAAAATCCGTTTAAAACCGGTTTTACCCTTGAAAGGCGACATAGATAGGCAACTGCACAAAAAATGAGAGGGGAACGCTAGTTCACGCTTCGTCAAAAAAGCGTGAAGATTCGCAGATTAATGACTCGAAATTGATTCAAGTTGCTGCAAGAGTAGCGCGGCCTGGGTGCGAGTGCGAACCCCCAGCTTGCGGAAAATCGCCGTAACATGGGCCTTGATGGTTGCCTCGGAAACGCTTAGCTCATAAGCGATCTGCTTGTTCAGCAAACCTTCGCAGACCATGGTCAGCACGCGGAACTGCTGGGGCGTCAGGCTGGCCAGCCCTTCGCTGGCCGCTTTGGCCTCGGCCGAGACCTGAACATCCTCAAACGCCTGGGGCGGCCATGACACATCACCATCCAGTACGGCACGTACGGCCTTCTGGATGTCTTCCAGCGAACTGGATTTCGGAATAAATCCGCTGGCTCCGAACTCGCGGGAACGCACCATGATCGAGGCTTCTTCCTGGGCCGACACCATCACCACCGGAATTTGTGGGTATTGGCCACGCAACAACACCAGGCCGGAGAAACCGTAAGCACCCGGCATGTTCAAATCGAGCAGTACCAGATCCCAATCTGCCTTTACCGCCAGCTGTGCTTCAAGCTCGGCAATACTGGCGACCTCTACCAGGCGAACATCAGAGCCCAGACCCAGGCTCACGGCCTGGTGCAGGGCACTGCGAAACAGTGGATGGTCGTCGGCAATCAGGATTTCGTATGTGGCCATTGTTTAAATGATCCCGTTTTTCAGGCGAGCACTGATCAATTCCAGCACTCGCTAAGGCAACTCGAGCAAAAGCTCAAAGACTGTGCGTCAAAGGGCGCGATTTACGCGAAACGTCGGCAAATATAAGTGTTTTGACAGCTGCGATAGCCGAATCGGCGCCAAGCATGCCCAGCGAAACAAGGGTGGTCAAGCTGAAAACCTGACACCCGGGTCCACGTAGAACCCCTTAGAGCGCCATCATCGAAAAACCCGCCATGCTGCGCGCTTACATCTGTTGGAAAATTGTAGCGCTACTTCTTTAGTCTATTGAGCCCGATTCTGGGGAAGGTCTTTTACAAAAACGCCCAGTTCCTGGTGCGCTGCGCTGGACTCATTGATCGGCAACTGGTTCTTGGCATCCAGATAATGCTGACTGAAGACATCGAAGTAGGCATCCAGCGCACTTGAGGCCTGGGAGTCACCGGCAAGTTCAAGACACAGGCTGGCAACTTCCGCGGTACACAGATGCTCGCTGCGGGTAGAGCGGCGCAAGCGGTAACGCGAAAGCCGCTCAGGCAGCAGGCTCAAAATCGGCAAGGTGTCGAAGTACGGGCTTTTGCGGAAAATCTTGCGTGCTTCGGTCCAGGTGGCATCCAGCAGAATAAACAACGGACGCTTGCTGCTGTCCAGATCCACCGTGTGCGTTACCCGCTCAGGCGCGACGTACTCGCCGGGAAACACCAGATACGGCTGCCATTGTGGATCGGCCAGCAACGCCAGCAAGGCTTCGTCGGTTTCAGTGCGTGACCAGATAAAGGCAAAATTGTCTTTGACCACATCTGCGATCAACCAGCCGGTATTGCTGGGCTTGAACACTTCCTTTTTAGTCATGACCAGACACACCCCCGAACGTGTCTCGACCCGGGGTCGCCAGCTGCACAGGCAGTGGCTTTCGATCACACGGCAGGTATGGCAACGCGGAGCCCGCGAGCCGCGGGCCAGGTAGGGCTTGGTGCTCTCCTCTTCACGCTCGTCTCGTAAACGGGCTACAGCATTCGGGGAAAAGGTCGTCAGGGTCATGATTTTTACTTTAAAGGCGCCAAGCGTCCATTCGCCAGAATTGGCGCATAAACGGATTCACAATAGAAAGGAGCCAAGTTTACCAGAGGCGCGATTCCATGACCTTTGGCATTTCCTGCATGGCTATGCTGACCTATACTCCCGCGCCACTGAACGCACAGATATATGGCCTGTCCAAGTCTGCGTCACTGAAATCAGGAGAGATTCATGCTGCGCCATATCATTCCGACCGTCGCTCTAATGCTTGCACTGCCTCTGGCCGCACACGCAGCCTCTCTCAAGGATTTTGAGCTGAACAAAACCTTGCTCAAGGTTGCAGAGAAAAGTAATGAAGGCAAACCGCGAGCAATCAATGCAGACCTGCTGGATAAAGGCTTTACGGTAGACGGCGCTGTGCTGATCAACAACCTGGAAGCCAGCCCGACACTGGCCGCCCAGATGCGCTCCAACCCAGAAGAGACCGTGCCGCAACTGGGTCGCAGCGTGTGCAGCAATGCAGGTTTCCGTACCCTGATGGCTCAAGGCGCCACGCTGCGCTACAGCTTCAGGGAGTACAAAACCAACAGCCCGGTCCTGATCCAGGATTTCCGCGCTGAAAACTGTCAGCGCAAAAAGTAAATCCCCCGCCACGCCGTACCCCGTACGGCGTATGACCCCGCTCTGCAGCCCTGCCTCCTTCCGCTAAACTTCATGTATGTCAGGCAATTAGCTATTGCCAGTCAAGACATCTCAGGACCATCATCGAAGCATCATTGTGACACTCAGTGTCTCAGCGCCTGCTCAGGTTGCGGCGTTTTCAAGGATGTTGCGTAGAAGGAGAAATACATGCCTGATCAATCCAATGACTCCCTGACGCTGTTTTTCCAGGAGCAGGGTCTTGAGCTTGCACAAGAAGTGGACGAGCAACTGCAGCGGGTTGCACCCGACAGCCCTAACCGGGCGCTTTACCGCGAGATGCTGCTGACCGTATTACGCATGGCCCATGACGACCTTGATCGCTGGAATGCCAAGATCACCCTGCAAGCCATTCGCGAACTGGAAAAAACCTTTCGCACCCTGGAGCAGTTCAAGGGCCGTCGCAAAGTCACGGTCTTCGGCTCGGCCAGAACCCCGGTAGAACACCCGCTCTATGCCCTGGCACGGGAAATGGGCAGCGTGCTGGCCAAGTCCGACATGATGGTCATTACCGGCGGCGGCGCTGGCATCATGGCTGCCGCCCATGAAGGTGCAGGCCTGGCTCACAGTTTGGGGTTCAATATCACCCTGCCGTTCGAGCAACGGGCCAACCCCACCATCAATGGCACGCCCAATGTTCTGGCGTTTCACTTTTTCTTTACCCGCAAACTGTTTTTCACCAAGGAAGCAGATGCTCTGGTGATGTGCCCGGGCGGTTTTGGCACGCTGGATGAAGTGCTGGAAGTAGTGACCCTGATGCAAACGGGCAAAACCCCGTTGGTGCCGGTAGTTTTACTGGATGTGCCGGGGGGCAAGTTCTGGCAGGGGGCGCTGGACTTTATTCACAACCAGCTGGAAGCCAACCAGTACATCCTGCCCAACGATTTGAAGTTGATGCGCCTGGTGCATAGCGCCGAAGAGGCCCTTGCTGAAATCAACCAGTTCTACAGCAACTTCCATTCAAGCCGCTGGTTGAACAAAACTTTTGTGATCCGCATGAAGCGGCCGGTCAGTGTGCAGGCACTCAAGGAGATACAGCAGGCGTTTGCCGATATCTGCCTGAGTGATGGCTTCCATCAAGAGCAATACTGCCACTTTGAACATGACGACCCAAAACTCAACCACCTGACCTGCCTGGGCTTTGCGTTTAGCGGGCGCAATCAGGGACGGCTGCGCGAACTGGTCGACTTTATCAACCTGCCGCAAAACTGGGCTGCAACTGATAATGCGCCTACGGCGCAGATGCACGAGTCGCTGGCTGATTAAGCCGGAATTGGTAAGTGGGCTGGTATTGTGGGAGCGGGCTTGCTCGCGATGCAGGCAGCACGATCTGGCAGGCAAACCGCATTGCTGCCTTCGCAGGCAAGCCTGCTCCCACAGGTTTTGTGGCGCCCACTGAATCCGAACCTTACAGGGTACGAGCGCAAACAGCGTCAGTCATCAAACTCCCGGCCGCTTAACAGGCGGCCGATCATTTCAAGCGGGTAACCGCGGTAGCTCAAAAAGCGCCCCTGGCGGGCACGCTCTTTTGCATCAGCAGGCAACTGACCGGAAAACTTGCGGCGCCAGGTCTCTTCCAGTCGCTCTTGCCAGTCGAAACCGCATTCTCGCAACGCCTCCTCTATATCTCCACGCACCAGCCCACGCTGGCCAAGCTCTTCACGAATTCGCAAAGGGCCATAACCGGAACCGGCACGGTAGTTAATATAGCTTTCAAGGTAACGAGACTCGGACAACAGCCCCTCTTCCGTCAAACGGTCAAGGGCAGCGTCGATCATGTCGGGGCAAGCGCCGCGCTGACGCAACTTGCGCGTCAGCTCGACTCGACCGTGCTCGCGTCGCGCGAGCAGGTCCATTGCAGTCCGTCGCACCGCGACGGGGGTATCCAGGACGGCAATCATGGCAGTGATCAGTTATCGCCGTCGGTGGCGTTTTCCATTTCTTCGGCTTCAGCCAGCGCTGCAGCTTCTTTGGCAGCCTTGCTCATTTTTGGCATGACTTTCAGCTCTGCCAGTTCGGCATCGGTTTTTGGCCCGAGCAACTTCTCACGCAGCTGCTTCTCCAGCGCATCCTTGATGTCCGGGTTATCGTCCAGGAACTTGGCGGAGTTGGCCTTGCCCTGACCGATTTTGCTGCCGTTGTAGCTGTACCAGGCGCCAGCTTTTTCAACAAAGCCATGCAGTACGCCCAGGTCAATCATTTCACCGTTCAGGTAGATACCCTTGCCGTACAGGATCTGGAATTCAGCCTGACGGAACGGTGGTGCCACCTTGTTCTTGACCACTTTCACGCGGGTTTCGCTACCCACCACCACATCGCCTTCTTTTACGGCGCCGGTACGGCGGATATCCAGACGTACCGAAGCGTAGAACTTCAGTGCGTTACCACCGGTGGTGGTTTCCGGGCTGCCGAACATCACGCCGATTTTCATGCGGATCTGGTTAATGAAGATAACCAGGCAGTTGGCGTTCTTGATGTTACCGGTGATTTTACGCAGCGCTTGCGACATCAGACGGGCTTGCAGGCCAACGTGGGTATCGCCCATGTCGCCTTCGATTTCAGCTTTTGGCGTCAGTGCAGCAACGGAGTCGATGATGATCACGTCAACCGCATTGGAACGCACCAGCATATCGGTGATTTCCAGTGCCTGTTCGCCGGTGTCAGGCTGTGAAACCAGCAGGTCATCAACGTTTACGCCCAGTTTGGCAGCGTATTCAGGGTCAAGGGCGTGCTCGGCATCGACGAAGGCGCAGGTAGCACCGGCCTTTTGCGCCTGGGCAATCACGGACAGGGTCAGTGTGGTTTTACCCGACGACTCAGGGCCGTAGATTTCAACAATACGGCCTTTTGGCAGACCGCCAATGCCCAGTGCGATGTCCAGACCCAGCGAGCCGGTGGAGATCGCCGGGACTGCCTGACGCTCCTGGTCGCCCATCAGCATCACGGCACCCTTGCCGAATTGACGTTCGATCTGACCCAGGGCCGCAGCCAAGGCTTTCTTCTTGTTGTCGTCCATTAAAGTCCTCTCGTAATCAATAAGGCCCGACGGCCGATAACTGTATAAGTAGCCAGTATTATTCCACAGGGTTAGAGGATCGCCTACCCCTGATTTTTTATTTCTCGTACCGTTCGGCGTATTAAACCTTCCAGAGCGGCAATCACGGTTTGCTGGCGCACCTCATCGCGATTGCCTGCAAAGTGCCTGCGCTCGCTGGATACCTCGTCGCCGGCGCCCCACGCCAGCCACACGGTGCCGACCGGCTTCTCGGGCGAACCGCCCCCCGGCCCGGCCACACCACTGACCGCCACGGCAAATCGCGCCCCGCTTTGGGCCTGCGCACCCTGCACCATCGCCTCGACCACCTCGCGGCTGACGGCCCCCACCCGGGTGAATAAAGGCTCGGGAACCTCCAGTTGCCGGGTCTTTTGCTGGTTGGAGTAGGTCACAAACCCTGCCTCAAACCACGCGGAGCTGCCGGCAATACGGGTGATGGCCTCGGCAATGCCGCCACCGGTGCAGGACTCGGCGGTTGTCACCTGGGCATTGAGAGCCTTTAACAGCAGCCCGAGTTCAGACGCAAGTTGAGATATTTGATCCACTGTCCTCTCCTGATGGCGGGTCTGCGCCATAACCTACACCAAAAAGCGCCTGTTACGGCTCGATCCGCGAGTCACCGGGCGCAGCGTCTACCCCGAGCCGCTTCGCGGCCCAGCGCTGGTACAGGCTGATTGCCGCATCTGCACCGGCCAGTGCGGTCAGGCAACCCAGGGCCCCTGCGGCCAGAATCGACATCCCGGCCGAGTACAGCAGCATAAAGGTCGAGACACCGCACACCACGCACGCGCCCGAACGCAACGCCAGGCGCCGCATCAGTGGCCATCCGCTGGTGCCGTCCTTGTCTGCCCGCCACATCTCGCCAAAAACGCCGCCTACCAAGGCAAGGAGGATGACCAGTAAAACCGGCATTTCCAGTAAGACTTGCGGTTCATTCATCATGTGATCACTCCTGTGTCCTTATTGATAAGCGCCAATTTCCGGTCTGGCTGAAACGTCATACCCCTGCCTGAGATCCATCGTTGGCCGCAATGGAATAAAGACTATGCATGTATGGATATACAGTCAATGCACCAGTGCATATATTTATTCGGACAATTTCAACAAGTCGGCCAAGACCTGCAAATACGGTGAGAATTGTCTGTTGGTTGGGTGAAAATACTGCTCGCGAAAGCTGATTCGCGAGCAGGCTCGCTCCCACAGGGTGTTCCAAGACTTATGGTTAGCGGGCGTACATGCCCCACCAGAACACATGACCAAGAATGACCAGTTGTTCATCCTCGAGATCGTTGTAGGCGTAGTCCTCATCCGGGAACTCGTCGCGATTGAAACTGCGCAAACGAATACCGCCCGCCAGGCGATACACCTGTTTCACCCGCAACTGGCCATTGTGATTGACCGCATACAGGTCGCCATCAACCACTTCGTCAAGGGTACGTTTGCCCGCATTGACTCCCACCGTTGCGCCATCGCGCAGGACTGGCAGCATGCTGTCGCCGCGTACGGTCACGCACTTGGCCTGATCGAACTCCACGCCGTTATGGCGCAGGCTGCGCTTGCCGAAACGCAACCTGGCGCGTTCGCTCTCCTCAATGGCAAAGCGCCCTGAGCCGGCGGCCAGTTCAACCTGACGCAAAAATGGAATGGACACTTCATCGTCCGCCACCGGGGTGTCGTCATCCCACAGGCAAATATCACGCAACTCTGGGTGACGTAGCTCGATTTCAGGCACCCGCACATCCTCCCGGCCGCGCAAGCGATCGGTGCTGATGTGGAAATACTCGGCGATTTTGGAGATATGCCTGTCGGAAGGATCGGCAATTTTGCCGCTCAATATTCGCGACAACGTAGGTTGCGGTACTCCCGTACTGCGGTGAAGCGCCATCGCGCTGATACCGTGCCGGGCCAGCAGCTCTTTAAGGACGGTTGAAACAGTTCGTTTTGACATGGCGGCAATAGTGCTGGCGGTGTTTATTGATGGCAAATGCTATTTCTTCTATTTATAGCAGCCAGTCAGCGCGCCCGGTGCGCACCTGTAGATGCAAGGGGCTGACATGTTAACCTTGCGCCCATTGCGAAAACCTCAGGCCACGGCCTGCCTTTCCCCCACTTCTGAACGAATCCGCCTAAGTCCTGATGAGTAAAAATACTTCCGACCTGTCCAGCCATACCCCGATGATGCAGCAGTACTGGCGCCTGAAGAACCAGCACCCTGACCAGCTGATGTTTTATCGCATGGGCGATTTCTACGAAATCTTCTACGAAGACGCGAAGAAAGCCGCCAAATTGCTGGACATCACCCTCACGGCACGTGGCCAGTCTGCCGGGCAGGCGATTCCGATGTGCGGGATCCCTTACCATGCGGCCGAAGGTTACCTGGCCAAGCTGGTCAAGCTGGGGGAGTCGGTAGTGATCTGCGAGCAGGTCGGCGACCCGGCCACCAGCAAAGGACCGGTCGAGCGTCAGGTCGTACGCATCATCACCCCGGGCACCGTCAGTGACGAGGCGCTGATGGATGAGCGCCGCGACAACCTGATTGCCGCGGTGCTGGGCGATGAGCGTCTGTTTGGCCTCGCCGTGCTGGATATCACCAGTGGCAACTTCTCGGTGCTGGAGATCAAGGGCTGGGAAAACCTGCTGGCAGAGCTTGAGCGCATCAACCCGGTTGAGCTGATGATCCCGGATGACTGGCCACAAGGCCTGCCAGCGGAAAAACGTCGTGGCGTTCGTCGCCGTGCGCCGTGGGACTTTGAGCGTGACTCGGCCCTGAAAAGCCTGTGCCAGCAGTTCTCAACCCAGGATCTAAAAGGCTTTGGCTGCGAAAACCTGACCCTGGCCATCGGCGCTGCAGGCTGCCTGCTCAGCTATGCCAAGGAAACCCAGCGCACGGCCCTGCCCCACTTGCGCAGCCTGCGCCATGAGCGCCTGGACGACACCGTGGTGCTCGATGGCGCCAGCCGCCGCAACCTGGAGCTGGACACCAACCTGGCCGGCGGTCGCGACAATACCCTGCAATCAGTGGTCGACCGTTGCCAGACCTCGATGGGCAGCCGCTTGCTGACCCGCTGGTTGAACCGTCCGTTGCGCGATTTGAGCGTGCTGCTGGCGCGCCAGTCTTCAATTACCTGCCTGCTCGATGGCTATCGCTTTGAAAAGCTGCAGCCACAGCTCAAGGAAATCGGTGACCTGGAGCGGATCCTGGCCCGTATCGGCCTGCGCAACGCGCGCCCCCGCGACCTGGCCCGCCTGCGTGATGCCTTGAACGCGCTGCCGGAACTGCAAGACGCCATGCTCGGCCTCGAAGCGCCGCACTTGCAGCAACTGGCCACGATCACCAGCACCTACCCCGAACTGGGCGCACTGCTGGAAAAAGCCATCAATGACAACCCACCCGCGGTGATCCGCGATGGCGGCGTGCTTAAAACCGGCTATGACGCCGAGCTGGACGAGTTGCAGGCACTGAGCGAAAACGCCGGCCAGTTCCTGATTGACCTGGAAGCCCGGGAAAAAGCCCGCACCGGCCTGTCCAACCTCAAGGTCGGTTACAACCGGGTCCACGGCTACTTTATCGAGCTGCCAAGCAAACAGGCCGAACAGGCTCCGGCCGATTACATCCGCCGCCAGACGCTCAAAGGCGCCGAACGCTTTATCACCCCGGAGCTGAAAGCCTTCGAAGACAAGGCCCTGTCGGCCAAGAGCCGTGCCCTGGCTCGTGAGAAAATGCTCTATGAGGCATTGCTCGAAGAGATGATCGGCCACCTCGCACCGCTGCAAGACACCGCCGCCGCCCTGGCCGAGCTGGATGTGCTGAGCAACCTGGCCGAGCGTGCGCTGAACCTGGACCTGAACTGCCCGCGCTTTGTTGAAGAGCCGTGCATGCGCATCAGCCAGGGTCGCCACCCAGTGGTCGAGCAAGTGCTGACTACGCCGTTTGTGGCCAACGACCTGGGGCTGGATGACAACACCCGCATGCTGGTGATTACCGGTCCTAACATGGGCGGTAAGTCGACTTATATGCGCCAGACTGCATTGATCGTATTGCTGGCCCATATCGGCAGTTTTGTGCCAGCAGCCAGTTGCGAGCTGTCGCTGGTTGACCGAATTTTTACCCGGATCGGTTCCAGTGATGACCTGGCAGGTGGCCGTTCGACCTTTATGGTCGAGATGAGCGAAACCGCCAATATTTTGCACAACGCCACCGAACGCAGCTTGGTGCTGATGGACGAAGTGGGTCGTGGCACCAGTACCTTTGACGGCCTGTCCCTGGCCTGGGCTGCAGCAGAACGTCTGGCCCAGTTGCGCGCCTACACCTTGTTTGCCACGCACTACTTCGAACTGACGGTACTGCCCGAAAGTGAACCGCTGGTCGCCAACGTGCATTTGAGCGCAACCGAGCACAATGAACGTATCGTGTTCCTGCACCATGTTCTTCCGGGCCCGGCCAGCCAGAGTTATGGCCTGGCCGTGGCGCAACTGGCGGGGGTACCGAGTGAAGTCATCAGCCGTGCCCGCGAGCATTTGAGCCGCCTGGAGACCACCAGCCTGCCCCATGAAGTGCCACTTGCGAAGCCTGGCAAAAAGCCTGCGCCACAACAAAGCGACCTGTTTGCCAGCCTGCCGCACCCGGTGCTGGATGACCTTTCCAGGGCCGATCTGGACAACATGACGCCACGTAAAGCGCTCGATTTGCTCTACACATTAAAGACACGCCTTTAAAAGCTGCTAGAATCGCGCGCGGTTCGGGATGCTACTGACCTTTTAGCCTGGTCTTTAGATATCACTCCCGAACCCGGCGAACCCGTTCTGGAAGGGCTTCGCTGCCGCCGCCTGAGGAGAGAATTAGAAATGACCTTCGTCGTCACCGACAACTGCATCAAGTGCAAGTACACCGACTGCGTAGAAGTCTGTCCGGTGGACTGCTTTTACGAAGGCCCGAACTTCCTGGTGATTCACCCGGATGAGTGCATTGACTGCGCGCTTTGTGAGCCTGAATGCCCTGCACAGGCGATCTTCTCTGAAGATGAAGTGCCTGCCGGCATGGAGAATTTCATTCAGTTGAACGTCGAGCTGGCTGAAATCTGGCCAAATATCACTGAACGCAAAGACCCTCTGCCGGACGCGGCCGAGTGGGATGGCAAACCAGGCAAGATCGTCGACCTGGAACGCTGAT
The DNA here is from genome assembly GCF_009600035.1 of Pseudomonas sp. FSL R10-2964. Taxonomy (NCBI): domain Bacteria; kingdom Pseudomonadati; phylum Pseudomonadota; class Gammaproteobacteria; order Pseudomonadales; family Pseudomonadaceae; genus Pseudomonas; species Pseudomonas sp. FSL R10-2964. Next base: position 23,936 of record NZ_WIWH01000028.1, read on the forward strand.
TCACGTTTAAGCAAAAAGCCCCTTTTGGGGCTTTTTGCGTATTTGACCCGGCGAAAACACTTTAAAACTGGAAGGCAGCCGTCTGCGTAGCAGCAGCCTCGTTTCTACGGCACTTGCTACCAGAGGCTTGGCTCCTAACCGTTGATTGCGCAGCCCGTGGCCTCTTGAAGCTGCTCGCGGGTGACTCCCGGCGCCAGTTCCACCAGCTTGAGTCCTTGCCCGGTCACATCCAGCACGGCCAGGTCGGTGATAATCCGGTCGACCACTGCCACGCCCGTCAGCGGCAGATCACACTGTTTAAGCAGTTTATGGGTGCCGCCCTTGGCCGTGTGCTCCATCAGCACGACAACGCGCTTGACCCCGGCTACCAGATCCATCGCCCCTCCCATGCCCTTGACCATCTTGCCGGGGATCATCCAGTTGGCCAGGTCGCCCTTCTCGGACACCTGCATCGCCCCCAGAATCGACAAGTTGATATGACCGCCACGAATCATCGCGAACGAATCGGCACTGTTGAAGAAGCTGCTTCCCGGCAAAGTCGTGATGGTTTGCTTGCCGGCGTTGATCAGGTCGGCATCGACTTCATCGTCAGTCGGAAACGGACCAATGCCCAGCAGGCCATTTTCGCTTTGCAACCACACATCCATACCTTCAGGAATGTAGTTCGCCACCAGGGTGGGCAAACCGATACCCAGGTTGACGTAGAAACCGTCCTGCAGTTCTTGGGCGGCACGATGCGCCATTTCTTCACGAGTCCAGGCCATGGTCAGGCGCTCCGCACAGTGCGATGTTCAATACGTTTTTCCGGCGCAGCGTTGAGCACCAGCCGTTGTACGTAAATCCCGGGCAAATGCACCTGATCGGGCTCGATCTCGCCAACCTCGACAATCTCTTCCACTTCCACCACACACACCTTGGCCGCCATGGCCGCCAAAGGGTTGAAGTTGCGTGCGGTTTTATTGAATAGCAGGTTGCCAGAGGTATCGGCCTTCCAGGCCTTGACCAGGGCTACATCGGCGCGCAGTGAACGCTCCATGACATACCACTCGCCATCGAACTCCCGGGTTTCCTTGCCTTCAGCTACCAGCGTGCCGTAGCCAGTCTTGGTAAAGAACGCCGGGATACCCGCCCCGCCCGCCCGCAGCTTTTCCGCAAGGGTGCCTTGCGGGGTGAACTCAAGCTCCAGCTCGCCCGCCAGGTACTGGCGTTCGAACTCTTTGTTCTCGCCAACATAGGAAGAAATCATTTTGCGAATCTGGCGCGTTTCCAGCAGTTGCCCCAGACCAAATCCGTCAACCCCGGCGTTATTGCTGATCACCGTCAGCTCGCGCTTGCCGGTATCGCGCAAAGCCGCGATCAGCGCTTCGGGGATACCGCACAAGCCAAAACCGCCTACAGCCAGGGTCATGCCGTCTTCGACCAGGCCTTGCAAAGCGGATTCAGCACTCGAGTAAATCTTGTTCACTTGTTATTCCTCGAATTGTCCACGACACACCACACCGTCGCAGTCTGTTTGCTTCAGTCGGGAGAGGAAAACAGCCTGGCAGTTGCCCGCTCCCCCGTTGCTGGCAGCTCTGGCCTGAGGCCAAAGCGTTGCTCAAGTGTAGGGGAAGCCAAGGCAGGAAGGGTTGATTGGAAAAAATAACCGAGAACAATGCCGCCGTTCAGTAATCCTTAATCCGCAATCGCTTAGGATTAATTACATCTGGCTGTGGGACGTTTAACTAAACGATAACAATTTAGCTACAAAATACTTAGCTCGCTAACTTTAAACCCGCGGGCCAGACGTATATAAATGCCATCTGCCATCAAATGGCCCAAAGGGCAAAATCTTCACTCGCCTTATTGCTTGAGCCTACTAGACTCCCTCTCGGATATTGCCGGAGTTTCTTAAAGCTGGGCTTGTGCGCAGCATGTCCAGCCCCGTATCGACCCAGGATTGCGCGTGTGTGTACAGGTCAAAGCTGTCGGGAACCAGCAGCCATTGTCCGAGTATTCCGTCGATATAGGCATGCAGGCAGATGGCAGCACGGCGAACATCCAGATTTTCAGGGAGCTGTTGACGATGAATGGCATTGCTCAGGGCCAGCTCGATCCTGCTGTTGCAATCGAGCATCGCCATCTGGCGTTGAGCCCGTAAATCACACATTTCGTCAGTGAATTCGCACTTATGGAACAAAATTTCATTGATACGCCGGGTTTTTGGGTCAATGGCAACCTGGCGAAACAAGTGAATCAGCAATTGGCGCATGCAGCCAAGCGGGTCGACTTCGTTCTCGCTTTCGCTTGCCCTGGCCATTTCATCCAGAGGCTCATTCAAGCTGTCGAGCATGGCTTGAACCAACTCGGCCTTGTTGCTGAAGTGCCAGTAAATGGCACCACGGGTGACACCCGCCAGTGTGGCGATATCAGCCAGCGTCGTGCGGGCAACCCCGCGCTCATAGAAGGCCTGTTCGGCCGCTTCGAGGATTTTGCTCCGGGTCTCAAGAGCTTCTTCTTTGGTACGACGCACCATGGCAATAAAAACCTCAATCAGAAGGATCCGGGCCTCTACGGTCACTTGCCCGGACCAACATCGGGTGGCGCTTGTTATGCCTTATCCCGGTCTACTACACGCATGAAAAATGGCGCTGTAAGGCTTGGCGAGACAGCGTCCCACTATTTACAAACAGACACGAATGTAAGTATATTACTTAGCAAGCTATTTATCCACCCGGAACAGCTTTCTTTACCCTTCCACTATTCTTGTGCGCTTTCGCGTGCCTGACCCGAGGATCTTCATGCAATTCAAGCCAGCTGTTACCGCTCTGGTTGCTGCCATCGCCCTTGCTTCGCTGCTCAGCGGATGCAAAAAGGAAGAGGCAGCACCTGCCCCGCAAATCCCTCAGGTCGGCGTTGTCACGCTGAAAACCCAGCCATTTACCTTGACCACCGATCTGCCTGGCCGCACCGCGTCATATCGTTCGGCAGAAGTACGCCCGCAGGTAAACGGCATCATCCTCAAGCGCTTCTTTAAAGAAGGCAGTGACGTCAAGATCGGCCAGCAGCTCTATCAAATCGATCCGGCGATCTATGAAAGCGCCGTACTCAGCGCCCGCGCCACCCTGCAATCGGCAAAATCACTGGCTCAGCGCTACAAGCAACTGGTCGCCGAGCAAGCCGTAAGCCGTCAGGAATACGACAACGCCGAAGCCGCCCGCCTGGAAGCAGAAGCCGCGCTGAACACCGCCCAGGTTAACCTGCGCTACACCAAGGTGCTGGCGCCGCTGACCGGCCGCATCGGTCGCTCGCTGTACACCGAAGGTGCACTGGTCACCAGTGGCCAGGCCAATGCATTGGCCGTGATCACCCAACTGGACCCGATCTATGTTGACGTGACCCAGTCCTCGGTAGAAATGCTCGAACTGCGCCGCGACCTGGCCAGTGGCCGTTTGAAGAAGGCCGGTGAAAACGCCGCCAAGGTCAAGCTGACCCTGCCTGACGGCAGCGAGTACGGCCAGGAAGGTCGCCTTGAGTTCGCCGAAGTCTCGGTTGATGAAACCACCGGTTCCGTCACCCTGCGCGCAGTGTTCCCGAACCCTGACGAAACCCTGTTGCCGGGCATGTTTGTCCACGCGCAGCTGGAAGCAGGCATCGACAGCAATGCGATCCTCGCTCCACAAATCGGCGTGACCCACAACCTCAAGGGCCAACCGACTGCGATGATCGTTGGACCGGACAACAAGGTTGAGCTGCGTGTACTGCAAGCTTCGCGCACCGTTGGCAGCAACTGGCTGGTTGAGAAAGGCCTGAACCCTGGCGACCGTCTGATTACTGATGGCCTGCAATTCATCAAGCCTGGCATTGAAGTCAAGATCATGGACAAGCCACAAGGCGAAACCCCGGCATCTGCCCCGGCAACAGAAAAAGCTGCAGGCAGTAAAGGGGAATAAACCATGTCGAAATTTTTTATCGACCGTCCGATTTTCGCCTGGGTTATAGCCCTGGTGATCATGCTGGTCGGGGCTCTATCGATCCTGAAGTTGCCGATCAACCAGTACCCGAGCATTGCACCACCGGCCATTTCGATCTCCGTGACCTACCCGGGCGCTTCGGCGCAAACCGTGCAGGACACCGTGGTTCAGGTGATCGAGCAACAGCTCAACGGTATCGACCACCTGCGCTATGTGTCATCGGAAAGTAACTCCGACGGCAGCATGAGCATCACCGCCACATTCGAGCAAGGCACTGACCCTGACACCGCACAGGTCCAGGTACAGAACAAGCTCAACCTGGCGACCCCCCTGCTACCGCAAGAGGTACAGCAGCAAGGTATCCGTGTAACCAAGGCAGTGAAAAACTTCCTGATGGTTATTGGTGTGGTGTCTGAAAACGGCAGCATGAACAAGGACGACCTGTCCAACTACATCGTTTCCAACATGCAGGACCCGATCTCCCGTACCGAAGGTGTGGGCGACTTCCAGGTGTTCGGCGCCCAGTACGCCATGCGTATCTGGCTCGACCCGGTCAAGCTGAACAAATACAACCTGACTCCGGTGGACGTTAAATCGGCCATCAGCGCACAGAACGTTCAGGTGTCCTCCGGGCAACTGGGCGGCCTGCCTGCCGTCAAGGGTCAGGAGCTGAACGCGACCATCATCGGCAAAACCCGTCTGCAAACGGCTGAAGAGTTCAAAAAGATCCTGCTCAAGGTCAACACCGACGGCTCCCAGGTACGCCTGAGCGATGTCGCAGATGTTGCCCTGGGTGGTGAGAACTACAGCGTCAGCGCACAATTCAACGGCAAACCGGCATCGGGTATCGCGATCAAGCTGGCCCCGGGCTCCAACGCTCTGGACACGGCAAAGGCATTGCGTGAAACCATCAACGGCCTGGAACCCTTCTTCCCGGAAGGTATGAAAGTCGTTTACCCGTACGACACCACGCCTGTGGTTTCGGCATCGATCGAAGGTGTGGTGCACACCCTGGTCGAAGCGGTTGTACTGGTGTTCCTGGTGATGTTCCTGTTCCTGCAAAACTTCCGCGCCACCATCATCACCACGATGACAGTACCGGTTGTACTGCTGGGTACCTTCGGGATCCTGGCCGCTGCAGGCTTCAGCATCAACACCCTGACCATGTTCGGTATGGTACTGGCCATCGGCTTGCTGGTGGACGATGCGATCGTGGTGGTTGAAAACGTTGAGCGGGTCATGTCCGAAGAAGGACTGCCGCCCAAGGAAGCCACCAAGAAATCCATGGAGCAGATCCAGGGTGCCCTGGTAGGTATTGCGCTGGTGTTGTCGGCGGTATTGCTGCCGATGGCCTTCTTCAGCGGCTCCACGGGTGTGATCTATCGCCAGTTCTCGATCACTATCGTTTCGGCGATGGGCCTGTCGGTACTGGTTGCCCTGATCTTCACCCCGGCGCTGTGCGCCACCATGCTCAAGCCAATCCAGAAGGGTGATCACGGCGAGAACAAGCGCGGTTTCTTCGGCTGGTTCAACCGGACCTTCGACAATGGCGTGAAACGCTATGAAAAAGGTGTCGGCAGCATTCTGCGGCACAAGGCTCCGTACCTGCTGGCTTATGTGCTGATTGTGGTTGGTATGGTGTTCCTGTTTACCCGTATCCCTACCTCCTTCCTCCCGGAAGAAGACCAGGGCGTACTGTTTGCACAGGTTCAAACACCGGCAGGCACCACTGCAGAGCGTACTCAGCAAGTGATCGACCGGATGCGCGAATACCTGCTGGCCGATGAGTCGGACGCTGTGTCTTCGGTGTTTACCGTAAACGGCTTCAACTTCGCCGGCCGTGGCCAGAGCTCCGGCCTGGCGTTCATCATGCTCAAGCCGTGGGGCGAGCGCGATTCGGACAACAGTGTATTTGCACTGGCTGCACGGGCACAGAAAGTGTTCTCCAGCTACCGCGATGCAATGGTGTTCGCCTTTGCCCCGCCTGCTGTAATGGAACTGGGTAACGCCACCGGTTTCGACGTATACCTGCAAGACCGCTCCGGCATTGGCCACGAGAAACTGATGGCTGCACGCAATCAGTTCCTGGGGATGGCGGCTCAGAGCAAGATCCTGGCGGGCGTACGTCCGAACGGTCTGAACGATGAACCGCAATACAAGCTGCTGATCGACGATGAGGCCGCTCGCGCCCTGGGCCTGAGCATTTCGGACATCAACAACACCCTGTCCATTGGTCTGGGTGCCAGTTATGTCAACGACTTCATCGACCACGGTCGAGTCAAAAAGGTATTCCTGCAAGGCGAAGCTGACTCGCGGATGAACCCCGAAGACCTGAAGAAATGGTACGTGCGTAACGATCAGGGAACCATGGTGCCGTTCTCGGCCTTCGCCAAGGGCGAGTGGATCTACGGCCCACCCAAGCTGTCGCGTTACAACGGCGTAGAAGCGATGGAAATTCTCGGCGCTCCGGCTCCGGGCTATACCAGCGGTCAAGCCATGGCTGAGGTCGAAGCCCTGGCCAAGAAGTTGCCAGCGGGTGTAGGTATTTCCTGGACGGGGCTGTCTTACGAGGAACGTCTGTCAGGTTCGCAAGCGCCTGCCCTGTACGCTATTTCCTTGCTGATGGTATTCCTGTGCCTTGCAGCACTGTACGAAAGCTGGTCGATCCCGATTGCGGTGATGCTGGTCGTACCCCTGGGGATCATTGGTGCGCTTATGGCCACCAGCCTGCGCGGGTTGTCCAACGACGTGTACTTCCAGGTGGGCTTGCTTACGACCATCGGTCTGGCCTCGAAAAACGCCATTCTGATCGTCGAGTTTGCCAAGGAACTGCATGAGCAGGGACGAAGCCTGGTGGATGCCGCGATCGAGGCGTGCCGCATGCGTCTGCGTCCGATCATCATGACCTCCCTGGCCTTCGTACTGGGTGTGGTTCCACTGGCCATCTCCACGGGCGCAGGCTCGGGCAGCCAGCACGCTATTGGTACCGGTGTTATCGGTGGCATGATCACCGCCACCGTACTGGCCGTGTTCTGGGTACCGCTGTTCTTTGTGGCCGTATCGTCCATTGGCGGCGGCAAGAATAAAGACACGGAAAAGAAAGTGGATCTGACTAAAACTCCAAACCAAGAGGCTGGCCAATGAGCAAGTCGCTTCTCGCAGTAGCTGTTGCAGCGTTTACGCTCGGCGGCTGCTCGCTGATCCCCGACTACCAGCGCCCTGAAGCGCCGGTAGCGGCGCAATACCCGCAAGGCCCGGCCTACTCGCCAACCGAGGCGGCCAGCAAGGCCGCTGCGGAACAGGGCTGGCGTCAGTTTTTCCATGACCCGGCGCTGCAGCAGCTGATCCAGACGGCTCTGGTCAACAACCGCGACCTGCGGGTCGCGGCGTTGAACATCGACGCCTATGCCGCGCAGTACCGCATCCAGCGCGCCGATCTGTTCCCGGCGGTTTCGGCCTCTGGCAGCGGTAGCCGTCAACGTACTCCGGCCAACATGTCGCAAACCGGCGAGTCGAGCATCACCAGCTCTTATTCGGCGACCCTTGGGATCAGTGCATACGAGCTGGACCTGTTCGGCCGGGTTCGCAGCCTGAGCGATCAGGCGTTGCAGAACTACTTTGCAACCGAAGAAGCCCGACGCAGCACCCAGATCAGTCTGGTAGCCAGCGTCGCCAATGCCTACCTGACCTGGCAGGCTGACAAAGAGCTGCTCAAGCTCACTGAAGACACCCTCAAGGCGTTCGATGAGAGCTACAAGCTCACTTTGCGCAGCAATGAAGTCGGTGTGGCCTCGGCCCTTGAAGTCAGCCAGTCGCGTACCTCGGTGGAAAACGCCAAGGTGCAGCTGGCCCGCTACACCCGTCAGGTGGCGCAAGATCAGAACAGCCTCGCGCTGTTGCTGGGCAGCACCATCCCGGACAACCTGCCGGCAGCCCAACCGCTGGCAGCCGACCTGTTGAGCGAAGTACCGGCTGGCCTGCCATCGGACTTACTGCAACGTCGTCCGGACATCCTTGAAGCCGAGCACAAGTTGCTGGCCGCCAACGCCAACATCGGCGCGGCGCGGGCAGCGTTTTTCCCGAGCATCAGCCTCACGGCCAATGCCGGGACCTTGAGCCCTGACCTGTCGGGGCTGTTCAAGGGCGGCTCGGGCACCTGGCTGTTCTCACCGCAAATCAACTTGCCGATCTTTAACGCAGGGGCTTTGCGCGCCAGCCTGGACTACGCAAAAATCCAGAAAGAGATCACCGTTTCCCAGTACGAGAAAACAATCCAGACCGCCTTCCAGGAAGTTTCTGACGGTCTGGCAGCGCGTCAAACCTACAACCAGCAGTTGCAGGCGCAAACCGACTTCGTCAACGCCAACCAGGATTACTACCGTTTGGCCGAGCGTCGTTATCGGATTGGCATCGACAGCAACCTGACCTTCCTCGATGCCCAGCGCTCGTTGTTCAGCGCGCAGCAATCGTTGATCACCGACCGTCTTTCGCAGCTGACCAGTGAAGTCACGCTGTACAAGGCGCTGGGTGGCGGCTGGTACGAACAGACCGGGCAAAACCGCCCTGTTTCGGATCAGCCACCCAAGGCTTGATGCGTATCGGTTAAACAACAAACCCGCCTTATGGCGGGTTTGTTGTTTCAGGTTAGGGATGCAGATTGATCTGTAGCCGCTGTTACTCCCGCGACTCAACCCCCAATTCATCCCACACCGATTCAGCCAGATGAAACGTCGCATTGGCCGCCGGAATCCCGCAATAGATAGCACTCTGCATGATCACTTCCTTGATCTCGGCCCGGGTCACGCCATTGTTGGCCGCAGCGCGCAGATGCAGTTTCAGCTCTTCATTGCGGTTCATGCCGATCAGCATCGCGATGGTAATCAGGCTACGGGTATGGCGCGCCAACCCCGGACGGGTCCAGATATCACCCCAGGCATGGCGGGTGATCATTTCCTGGAACTCACTGTTGAACTCGGTCAGGGCATTGAGGCTACGATCCACATGGGCATCACCCAGCACCGCACGGCGTACTTGCATGCCCTCGTCGTAACGTTGTTTCTCGTCCACAAAAAACTCCTTAGCTTGCCTGCAAAAATTGCAGCACGCGCTGGCTGAAAGCATCGCCCGCCTGCACGTTGGACAGGTGCGCGGCGTAAAACTCGGCGTACTGCGCGCCACGCACATGTTCCTGAATAAAGTGGCTGCCCGCAGGCGGCGTGACGGCATCTTCAGTGCCCGCGATCACCAGCATGGGCACTTCGATTGCGCCCAACTGATCGCGAAAATCTGCATCACGCACAGCAGCACAATTGGCGGCATAGCCCTGGGGCGAAGTGGCCGCCAGCATATCGGTGATGCGCTTGGCCTGCCCGGGATTGGCCTGGGCGAAGTCCGCGGTAAACCAGCGGGCAATGGAGGCATCACGCAACCCTGCCATTGCCGCCGCCCCCTCACGCAAAACCATCTCGATGCGCGGATTCCAGACCGCAGGCTCGCCAATTTTGGCAGCCGTGTTGCACACCACCAGCTTGTGCAGCCGCGAACCGGCATGGATCCCCAGCCACTGGCCAATCAGTCCACCCATCGACAACCCGCAAAAATGCGCGCGCTCGATATGCAGCGCATCCAGCAGCGCCAAAACATCTCCGCCCAGTTGTTCAATGCTATACGGTCCTTCGGTCATCAACGAGTGGCCATGACCCCGGGTGTCGTAGCGCAATACCTGGAAGTGCTCGGCGAACGCCGCAATCTGCGTGTCCCACATCCCCAGATCAGTGCCCAGGGAATTGGACAGCACCAGCACCGGTGCACCTTGCGGGCCGTCCAGGCGGTAGTTGAGTTCACCTTCAGCGAGTTGTACACGTCCCACGAGTTTCTCCTTTAGAGGACCAACGCAAAATGTTCAGCCCGCGCACGCTCGACCCACGTCGTCGCCTGACCAAGGTAATGGGCCGGATCGAGCAGGCGATCCAGTTCCTGCGCGCTGAGGTGCGCGGTGATTTGCGGCTCTTCGCCCAGCACCCCACGTAAATGGCGCTTTTCGGCCACCGCCCGCTTGCAACACTGCTCCAGCAGATGATGCGCGGTTTCGCGCCCTACCCGCTGCGCCAGCACAATGCTTACTGCTTCAGCCAGCACCAGCCCGTGGGTCAGATCGAGGTTGCGCGCCATGCGCTCACTGTCCACTTCCAGCCCACGGGCAATATTCAACGCCTGTACCAGCGCGCCGGACACCACGCAACAAATCTCGGGGAGGGTTTCCCATTCGGCATGCCATAAGCCCAGGCTGCGCTCGTGCTCCTGAGGCATGGCGCTGAACAAAATGCTCAGCAGGCCCGGCACCCGCGTTGCGGCACCGATCAATACCGCAGACCCAACCGGGTTGCGCTTGTGCGGCATGGTCGACGAGCCGCCCTTGCCCGGCGCCGACGGCTCGAATACTTCCGCGGCCTCGGTCTGCATCAGCAGGCTGATATCCCGACCGATTTTTCCCAGGCCACCGGCGATCAGGCCCAGAACTGCGGCAAATTCCACCAGACGATCACGCTGGGTATGCCAGGGTTGCTCAGGCAGACTCAGGCCCAGTTCATCAGCCAACGCCTGTGCCACCGGCATGGCCTGATCGCCAAGGGCGGCCAGGGTGCCGGAAGCACCGCCAAACTGCAGGCACAGTAAACGCGGTTTGAGCTCGTGCAGACGCTGGCGGCTACGGGTCACGGCCCCCAGCCAGCTGGCGATTTTCATGCCCAAGGTCACCGGAGTAGCCTGCTGCAGCCAGGTGCGCCCGGCCAAAGGCGTCGTGGCATAGCGCTGGGCCTGCGCGGCGAGCACATCCGCCAGCTGCGTCATGTCACGCTCGATCAAATCCAGAGCGGCGCGCAATTGCAGGACCAGACCGCTGTCCATCACATCCTGGCTGGTGGCGCCCAAATGCACATAACGCTCGGCTTCAGGTGCGCTGCTGGCAATCTGTTTGCCCAGCGCCTTGACCAGCGGGATCGCGGAGTTGCCGGCACTGGCGATCGCCAGGCCCAGCGCTTCGAAATCGTAGAGTTCTGCGCGACACGCCGCTGAAATCGGAGCAACCGCAGAGTGAGGAATCACCCCGACCCGGGCTTGTGCCCGGGCCAGCGCCGCTTCGACGTCGAGCATGGCCTGTACCCGGCCATGATCGCAAAACACTTGCCCCATGGCCTCGGCCGTAAAGTACGCATCGAACAGCTGATCACTCATAAAACTTCCTTGGAAGGCACGCGCCACTGGCGCGCGCGGCAACATCACAAATCGTGGTGCAGGTACTTGGGCTGTTTGGGCAGACGGAAGCTGAACAGGAACGCGATGGCCATCATCACCGTCACATACCAGTAGAAGCTGTTTTCCATGCCCATCGATTTAAGCCCCAGTGCCACGTACTCAGCCGAACCACCAAAGATCGCGTTGGCCACGGCATAGGCCAGGCCCACACCCAGCGCCCGCACCTGGGGCGGGAACATCTCGGCTTTGACCAGGCCGCTGATCGAGGTGTAGAAGCTGACAATCGCCAGCGCCAGGGTAATCAGGACAAAGGCCAGGAACGGACTGCTGATGGTTTTCAGGGTCAACAGGATCGGCACCGTACACAGCGTACCCAGCGCGCCAAACCAGAGCATGTTGTTACGCCGGCCGATCTTGTCCGCCAGCATGCCGAACAACGGCTGCATGCACATATAAAGGAACAGCGCCCCGGTCATGATGTAACTGGCGGTCTTGGCGTGCATACCGGCGGTGTTCGCCAGGTATTTCTGCATGTAGGTGGTAAAGGTGTAGAAAATCAGCGAGCCGCCTGCGGTGTAACCCAGCACGGTAATAAACGCCGCTTTGTGGTCGCGGAACAACGCCCTCACACTGCCTGCATCTTTGTCCTGGCGGGTTTCGGCGCTGGTGGTTTCTTTCAGGGTGCGACGCAGCAACAACGAAATCAGCGCCGCAATGGCACCGATCACAAAGGGGATGCGCCAGCCCCAGGCCCGCAGTTCGTCTTCTGGCAGAAACTGCTGAAGAATCACCACCACCAGCACCGCCAGCAGTTGCCCGCCGATCAGCGTTACATACTGGAAGGAAGCAAAGAAGCCGCGCTGGCCCTTGAGTGCCACTTCACTCATATAGGTCGCAGTGGTGCCGTATTCACCCCCTACCGACAGGCCCTGAAACAGCCGCGCCATCAGCAACAAGGCTGGGGCCCAGGCGCCGATCGAGGCGTAGGTCGGCAAAAAGGCAATCACCAGTGAGCCGGCGCACATCATCAGCACCGAGATCATCATGGAATTCTTTCGCCCGTGCTTGTCAGCCACCCGGCCAAACAGCCAGCCACCTATGGGGCGCATCAAAAAACCCGCCGCAAACACACCGGCCGTGTTCAGCAACTGCACCGTAGGGTCTTCGGAGGGGAAGAAAGCGGGAGCGAAGTAGATCGCACAGAAGGCGTAAACGTAAAAGTCGAACCATTCGACCAGGTTGCCGGAGGATGCACCGACAATCGCAAAAATCCTTTTTTTGCGCTCCTCTCCTGTGTAGTGAGTTGCTGTTGTCATCTTTATTTACTCATCAGGTTTTAGTTGCAATCAGACACACATTGCAACATCTCGCGCCATCACCGCAATAAGCCGAACGACTGAGGCCGTGGGAGCGAGCGGGCTCGCTCCCACAGAGGCAGTATTGAGCGCTATCAGACCCGTTCAATAGCCAATGCCAGACCCTGCCCAACGCCCACGCACATGGTCGCCAGGCCTTTCTTGCCACCGGTTTTTTCCAGCTGATGCAAGGCGGTCATGACGATGCGAGCACCGCTCATGCCCAGGGGGTGACCCAGGGCAATTGCCCCGCCATTGGGGTTTACCTGCGGCGCATCGTCAGCCAGGCCCAGCTCGCGTAAAACGGCCAGGCCCTGGCTGGCGAAGGCTTCGTTGAGTTCGATCACGTCAAAATCACTCACCGCCAACCCCAGGCGCTCCACCAGTTTACGCACCGCCGGCACCGGGCCAATGCCCATTACACGGGGCGCAACACCGGCGCTGGCCATGCCCAGAACCCGACCGCGAGCGGTCAGGCCATGGCGTTTGACCGCCTCGGCCGATGCCAGGATCATCGCCGCGGCGCCATCGTTGACCCCCGAGGCATTGCCCGCAGTGACGGTCTTGTCCGGGCCGTTGACCGGCTTGAGTTTGCCCAGGGTTTCCAGGCTGGTATCGGCACGCGGATGCTCGTCGTGCTCAACCACCGTCTCACCTTTTTTATGGGCAATACGCACCGGCACGATTTCTTCGGCAAAGTAGCCTGCGGCCTGGGCAGCAGCAGTCCGTTGCTGGCTGCGCAGGGCGAAAGCGTCCTGATCGGCACGGGAAATCTTGTACTCGTCGGCCACGTTGTCCGCCGTCTGTGGCATCGGGTCGACACCGTATTGGGCTTTCATCAGCGGGTTGATAAAGCGCCAGCCAATGGTGGTGTCCTCCAGTTTCATGTTGCGCGAGAACGCGGCATCGGCCTTGCCCATCACAAACGGCGCCCGCGACATGGACTCGACGCCCCCGGCAATCGCCAGCTCCATCTCGCCGCTGGCAATGGCGCGGAACGCCGTGCCGATGGCATCCATACCCGAGGCACACAGGCGGTTGAGGGTCACGCCTGGAATGCTGTCCGACAGCCCGGCCAGCAACGCGGCCATGCGCGCCACGTTGCGGTTGTCTTCACCGGCCTGGTTGGCGCAGCCGAAAAAAACTTCGTCGACTTCGTTCCAGTTCACATTCGGGTTGCGTTCGATCAGCGCCTTGATCGGCGCTGCCGCCAGATCATCGGCGCGCATGCCTGCCAGGCCACCGCCAAAACGGCCGATAGGGGTACGAATCGCGTCACAGATAAAGACTTCGCGCATCATGCTTCTCCCGGAGCCTGACCGTGGGCCAGTGCGGTGCGCGCTTCCAGGTCACGCAAGGCGCTGAGTTCGACGTCGGTCGGGGCCGCTGTTTGCGCCACATTATCGGCAAAGCGAATGGCCCAGCCGGTGGCAGCAATGACTTGCTCGCGGGTCACGCCCGGATGCAGGGCAGTGACTACAAATTCGTTGGTCTGTTCTTCAGGTTCCATGGTGCACAGATCGGTAATGATGCCCACCGGCCCGGCACCCGGAAGGCCCAGACGCTTGCGCGAGTCGCCGCCTTCACCGTGGCCCACCGAGGTGATGAAGTCCAGTTTGTCGACAAAAGAGCGGGCCGACTGCTTGAGGATGATCAGCACGCTTTTCGCCGAACCGGCGATTTCCGGCGCGCCACCGGCACCTGGCAGGCGCACTTTTGGCTGGTGGTAGTCACCGACCACTGTGGTGTTGATATTGCCGAAACGGTCGACCTGGGCTGCGCCCAAAAAGCCGACATCGACCCGACCGCCCTGCAGCCAGTAACGGAAGATTTCACTGGTGGAGACTACGGTGTCAGCCGTTTCGGCCAGTTCACCGTCACCAATCGACAGCGGCAACACATCAGGCTTGGCCCCAATCGGGCCGGACTCGTAGATCAGCACCACATCCGGAGACGAGGTCAGACGCGCCAGGTTAGCCGCCTTGGAAGGCAAGCCAATGCCGACAAAACACACCGAACCGTTTTTCAAACGGCGGGCCGCCGCAACGGTCATCATTTCATTGGTGGTGTAGGTCATTATTTAGCCTCCGAAGCGCGGGCCAGCTTGGCCTGGAACTCACTGAAATTCGCAGTGCCGTGGATGTATTCATTGATCCAGGCAGTAAAGGTCTCACGGTCGCGGGCAATCGGGTCCCACGCTTGATAGAAACGGTTATCGCGCTCGGTATAACCATGAGCGTAGGAAGGGTGCGCCCCACCCGGCACATGACACACTGCGCTCAAGGCCCAGGTTGGCAGGACGCAGGCATTCATTGGCGCTTGCAGGTCGTCGACGATTTCTTCAACGGTGACGATGCAGCGCTTGGCCGCCAGGGCCGCTTCTTTCTGCACCCCCAGGATGCCCCACAGCAGCACGTTGCCCTTGCGGTCGGCCTTTTGCGCGTGAATCACCGTGACATCCGGGCGCACCGCCGGTACTGCGGCCAGTACTTCGCCAGTAAACGGGCAAGTGACGGTCTTGATCAGCGGGTTGACCTTGGGTAAATCAGACCCTGCGTATGCACGCAGCACCGCAAATGGCAGGCCCGAGGCACCCGCAACGTAGGCATTGGCCAGGTCGGCGTGGCTGTGCTCTTCGATTTCCAGCGGCTGTGGCCACTGTTTCTCGACGGCATCGCGCAAACGGTGCAGGGAACCAACGCCAGGGTTGCCACCCCAGGAAAAGATCAACTTTCGTGCACAACCGGCACCGATCAACTGGTCGTACACCAGATCAGGCGTCATCCGCACCAGAGTCAGGTCTTTCTTGCCCTGACGGATGATTTCATGACCCGCTGCAGTCGGGATCAGGTGGGTGAAACCTTCAAGGGCAACGGTGTCACCATCGCTCACAAATTGTTTCACCGCGTCGTGTAACGAAATGATGTCTGCCATCTGGGGTAGCTCCCGTTTTTTGTAGGCCACTGCGGTTGAAGAAGGTGCGCCAGGGCGACACCGGATGCTCAGCAGATTAAGCCGCGGCTTTGGCCCAAACAATCCGATAATCGACTATGTGTTCGCTAATCGAACACATAGTTAGTTGGCTGCCTATCAGGTTGCATCAGCGTGGCTGACCATGCCTTTGATAAGCACTGCCGTGGTTGCCAGGGCAGCCGGAATCACCAGCGCGGTCAGCACCTGCTCGAAGTTCCAGCCCAGACCCAGCAGGGTCGCGCCCATCCACGCCCCCAGAATGGCGCCGAAGCGGCCGATGCCGAGCATCCATGACACACCGGTGGCCCGCCCCTGGGTCGGATAAAAACGTGCGGCCAGCGACGGCATCGCCGATTGCGCACCGTTGACGCACATACCGGCCACCAGCACCAGAGTTGCCAGCACGGTGATATTGCCCAGGCTCTGACCAACCGCGTAGGCAAACACCCCGGCCAGCAGGTAGAAAATGCCGATCACTTTGTGCGGGTTGAACCGGTCCATCGCCCAACCCACCCCCACTGCACTCAACACTCCGCCGAACTGGAACAGAGCGCCAATAAATGCCGCCTGTTCCATGCTTGCGCCGCTGTCACGCATCAGCGTCGGCAGCCAACTGGTCAACAGATAAACGATCACCAGCCCCATAAAGTAGGTGAGCCACAGCAACAGGGTGCCGGTGCTGTAAGTACCGGAAAAGATCACTGCAAAGACGTTGCGCGCCTTGACGGTATTCTGCTCCGGCACGCTGAAGCTTGACGCCTGGGCCACCTGGGCAGGGTCGATCGGGGCAAGGGTCTTGCGAATACGCTCAACACTGCGGTTGCGCACCACCAGGTAGCGCGCCGACTCCGGTAACCAGAACAGCAATACCACGGCAAGAATCAGCGGCAGCACGCCGCCAATCAACAACAGGCTGTGCCAGCCATACATCGGGATCAACTTGGCAGAGACAAACCCGCCGCCCGCCATGCCAAGGTTAAAGCCGCAAAACATGCTGGTTACCAGCAAAGACTTGTGGCGTTCGGGGGTGTATTCCGAAAGCAAGGTAGTGGCATTAGGCATGCCGGCCCCCAGGCCAAGCCCGGTTAAAAAGCGCAGTACCAGCAGTTGGTCAACGTTGCTGGCGTAGGCCGAGGCCAGACTGAAGCCACCAAACACCAGCACCGCCGACACCAGCACCACCTTGCGGCCAAAGCGGTCCGCCAAGGGTCCAGAGCCCAGGGCACCAAACACCATACCGATCAGCGCGGCGCTCATCACGGGACCAAGGCTGGCGCGGTCAATCCCCCAGTCCTGGGACAGGGCAGGCGCAATAAAGCCCATGGCCGCTGTGTCCAGGCCATCCAGGAAGACAATCAGAAAACACAGGATCACCACGCGCCACTGGTAGCGCGACAGGGGTTGGGCGTTGATAAAGGACTGCACATCGAGGCAGTTGCCGACAGAAGACTGGGGTGAATTCATTATTTTTATACCGGTCAAAAACCAGGGCGAACGAAAACCGGCCAGGGGCCAGCGGCTCACATTAATAGTTATCGGGGGATCAGAAGGGCAGCGGGCGACTGCGCAGTGGCAGCGTAAGGGGGAGTGTCATGGCGTTTGGCCTCTTCTCATTATTATTTAGCCTGCCCGGCAAGGCAGTGCTGAGCCGACATTAATCAGCCCACTGCCGCCATGCAATTCGATAAACGCTTAACTGTGCGTTTATCGAACGCTTAGTTTTCACCCATCAACTAAACAACTGGGTGCTCAGCTCGCGGCTGGCGTTGAGCATGATCGGCAAAAAGCGCTGCTCCAGCTCCGTGCGTGTGACCCTTCCTGCGTGGGTGCTGACATTCAGGGCGGCAAGCACTTGCCCGGAAGCGTCGTAGACCGGCACGGCAATCGAACGCAGGCCTTGCTCCAGTTCCTGATCGACCACACACCAGCCCTGCTCACGCACCAGTTGCAAACACTCCAGCAGTGCTTCGCGGGTGTGCAGGGTACGGCTGGTCTTGGCCTGGAACTCACCGTGGGCCAGGTATTCGTGCAGGGTCACGTCGTCCAGCGCCGCCAACAGAATGCGCCCCATCGAAGTGCAGTAGGCGGGCAGGCGGCCGCCAACCGACAGATCAACCGAAATCAGCCGCTGCGTAGTAGCCGAACGGGCGATGTAGAGGATGTCATCGCCTTCGAGCGTCGCCATGTTGCACGCCTCGTGCAATTGCTCGCTCATGCGGTCCAGATAAGGCTGAGCCGACACGGCCAGCGGCGTGGACGACAGATAGGCATGGCCCAGCGTCAACACTTTGGGCAACAGGGAGTAGGTACGCCCGTCAGTGGTCGCATAGCCCAGCTTGATCAGGGTGTACAAACAACGGCGCACCGCCGCCCGGGGAATTTCCGTGCGGTGGCTGATCTGCGCGATGGTCAGATGCCGCTTGCGTTCCTGAAACGCCTGCACCACCGCCAGGCCACGGGCCAACGACGACATGAAGTCAGGATCACCGGTAAACGCCTGAATACGCTTGGCCGGCGACGCCACAATCGGTGGCGCGATACTGGCAACGGCATTGTGCAGTCGATCATTCATTCCCAACCCCCAGCTTCAGCTATTTATAGTTATGGCATGCCGGGCGATTATCGAACCGCTAGTCGATAATCGCAATCAGTGCTGCAGCGAGGTAATGTACACATGATTTTGTACGATCTTGAATCATTTTAGTTGGATGACATTTTTTTAACCTGGGCTTTATTACAATCAGGCGCGTCCGCTCAATGATAGAAAACGTCTGATTAATATGTATTCAGGTCAAGTTCAGCTCTGGCCTTAAACAACTTGATGGCCAACTACCCGGCAGCGAATCAAATAGAGTCACGCGTGCAAAGCGCAGGCTAATTCACAAATATTCATAACACATGTCACGACAGGAAGTTGACGCGCAGGAAGTTATTCAGCGATAGTAGAGGCACTTCTCAGCTATTGAGAACGCGCAAGTTATTGAGAGTACAAGGTCAAGCCCGTACAGCCGATTGGATCCAACCAGAGCGTTGCGTTCGATTGCTACGTGCAGCTTGCCGGCAATTGCATCGTGTGTAGTTTCACCCGGGGGTGAACACTTGAGACGGCGACGCTCATGTTTCTGTAAATGACGTGGCCGAGTGCATAGCGTGGTGTATGTAAGCATGACGTTATTTATAGGCCTTTGTCTTATTGCCTGTCATTCGTCATATGAATCAACCTCCCTGCACGGTGATTCACCAGGTTCAAACTCAACTCAATTAGGTAAGACAGTGACAAAAGACGAACTGCGCGCAGAACTTGAGCGACAGGAACAACGATTCAAGGATCTTTACGGTGGTGAAGTGACCACCTACGCGGCCAAACCCGAGCCCGGACGCAAACCCTGGCGCAAACGGGCCAGCCTGCTCGACCAGGCGTTCACTCAAGAAATCCAGAAGATCGAAAAAGAGCTCAAGGCCGAAGAGCCCTGACCCGCACCTGAAAACGTACCAGAACAGCCCCTGCTGCCTCTTGCGTGCTCGCCATTTGCATGAGCGGGTATGGCTGTTTGCTATATCAGAACCTGAACCAGCAGCGTCGGCCCCTCTGATTTAAGAAATTTCATCTATCCAAATCAGACCTGCGCCACAGCGTGCGTATGCCCCTGGAAAAGCCCTATAGCCTTTGGTATCAGTGGCTTGAAGGGAATTGCCTACGCCTGGTCGCGATGGATTCTTACAGGTTTTTTCATTTATAGATGTTACCAACGGGCAGCTAGTGCATTGATTAGCGGGGTTTTCTGGCATAATCCGCCCCCCTTTATGACCGTGTCAGAAAACCTTCATGATCGATCTATTAAGCGGATTGGACGCCTGGGTTCTTATCAGCC
Organism: Pseudomonas sp. FSL R10-2964; assembly: GCF_009600035.1. NCBI lineage: Bacteria > Pseudomonadati > Pseudomonadota > Gammaproteobacteria > Pseudomonadales > Pseudomonadaceae > Pseudomonas > Pseudomonas sp. FSL R10-2964. Next base: position 43,343 of record NZ_WIWH01000028.1, read on the forward strand.
TCTTCTTCGCCCTAGCCTTTGTTCTCGCGTTTGAGTTCATCAACGGCTTTCATGACACCGCAAACGCGGTAGCGACTGTCATCTACACCAAAGCCATGCCGCCTCACCTGGCGGTGTTCTTTTCCGGTGTGTTCAATTTCCTCGGCGTGTTGCTGGGCGGGGTTGGCGTGGCCTATGCCATCGTCCACCTGCTGCCGGTTGAGCTGCTGGTCAACGTAAACACCGGACATGGCCTGGCCATGGTGTTCTCGTTGCTCGCTGCGGCCATCACCTGGAACCTTGGCACCTGGTATTTCGGCATTCCTGCCTCAAGCTCACACACCCTGATCGGTTCGATCCTCGGTGTCGGCCTGGCCAACGCCCTGATCAGCGGCATCCCGGTGAGTGACGGGGTTAACTGGCAGAAGGCTATCGATATTGGTGCCTCGCTGGTGTTCTCGCCAATCGCCGGTTTCGTGGTAGCGGGCCTGGTACTGGTCGGCCTGAAGTGGTGGCGTCCGGGGTCCAAGATGCACAAGACCCCTGAGCAGCGCCGCAAGCTGGATGACAAGAAGCACCCGCCGTTCTGGAACCGACTGGTGCTGGTGATTTCGGCCATGGCAGTCAGTTTCGTGCACGGCTCCAACGATGGCCAGAAAGGCATCGGCCTGATCATGCTGGTATTGATCGGCATCGTGCCAAGCGCTTTCGTTCTGGATCTGAACAGCACCACCTATCAGATCGAACGCACCCGCGACGCCACCTTGCACCTGAGCCAGTTCTACGAGCGCAACAACGCTTCGCTGACCGAGTTCCTGGCCCTGGGCAAAAGCGTCAAGGGCGACCTGCCGGATCAGTTCAGCTGCAATCCGCAGCAGACCGAACCGACCATCGCAGCCCTGTTGAGCTCGCTCAAAGGTGTAGCGGACTACCACTCGATCCCGGCTGAAAAGCGTATCGAGATCCGCCGCTACCTGCTTTGCCTGGATGACACCGCGAAGAAAGTCAGCAAATTGCCAGTGCTTGATTCCCGCGAAAAAGCGGACCTCGAGAAACTGCGCAAAGACCTGACCGCCACCACCGAATACGCACCGTTCTGGGTGATCCTGGCTGTAGCCCTGGCCCTGGGCCTGGGCACCATGGTGGGCTGGAAGCGTGTGGTTAAAACCATCGGCGAGAAGATCGGCAAGCAGGGCATGACCTATGCTCAGGGCATGGCCGCTCAAATCACCACGGCTTTCGCCATCGGCATGGCCAATATCTTCTCCCTCCCGGTATCGACGACGCACATTCTGTCGTCGGGCGTGGCAGGTACCATGGTCGCCAACAAAAGCGGCCTGCAGGGCGGTACGATCAAAACCATCCTGATGGCCTGGGTGCTGACCTTGCCGGCTACCATTGCACTGTCTGCAACGCTGTTCTGGCTGGCTTCCAAAGTCCTCGCCTGATAGCGCGCCGCACAAAAAAGGTACGACCCGCACGGGTCGTACCTTTTTTTATGCCCGGTCATTATGCAGACCCTGTGGGAGCGGGCTTGCCCGCGATGGCATCGACTCAGTTTGCCTGACAGACCGCGTTGCCTGCATCGCGAGCAAGCCCGCTCCCACCGCATTCGGGCAAGTCCCATTTATTACAGGCAAAAAAATAGGCGACCGAAGTCGCCCAAAATGCCTTGCGTGCTCATGCCATGGAAAGACCCGGCGCTATTTGCGCTTCTGCGAGTCTTTCCAGATAAAAATGCCCAGACCGGCGAAAAACAAAACCATGAGGCCGACAGTAAGTACTCCGGCGATAACCACATTATCGAGAAACATGACGGCCTCCTGCGCTCTGTTTGTGTGTCTGTTGAAGCTAGATTAACCAGACACGCAGGCGCACAACTTGACCGGGATCAATAGTGACCCACGGCCAGCCGGCAGTTGAGGGGGTTAGTTGACGCAGATCATCGAAAACGCGGCAGTTCAGCGCTTTTTCGGTTTTTTCTTCGGCTTTTTCGCCGTTTTTGCCAACGGCATTGCCTGTTCGAACGCCTTGCGCACCTCGTTCAGGCGCTTTTCATTGAGGTCATGTACCCGTTTGGCGCGCTCGGCGCCCAGGTCAACCAGCTTGGTGTCTTGGCTCATAAGCAAATCAGACCACTGTCAGTATGTTTCAGTACGCCAATAATGCGATGCACATTCGGCCCTGACCAGAAAAAACCACCTAGACCTTGATATCAACCCACACACCCTGGCGCTGCATGCCATCGGCCAAGGGTTCAACCGGCACCTCGTCAACCACCTGCGGGAGCGTACTCCCCTGCTCCCGGGATTCGCGGCGGCGCTGTTCCTGCTGACGCAGTTGCTCCTCACGCAACAATAAAGTGGCCTGGTCGGCATCGCTGTGCTTGAGGTCAATGGCACTTTCGCTGGAGCTGGCCTGGGCCGGCACCACAGGCGGAATGTCCGGGCGCGGGCGAACCGGATCCTGCCCGGAGGTAACCGGTACTGCGCCAAGGGGCAAAATGGACGGCAGCATGGTGATTGTTCTCCTGTCTTCTGGCTATTTGCGCGAACCGGCAATCGTGAACCATTGGTCGATAACCGGGCTGACACCCTGGCAAACCGGACAGCTTTTTTTGAGAGTCCTTTGGACTGAGGCCCTTGATCCGTTAATATACTCGGCTTTTTCAAAGCGGGAGTCAGGCAGCATGGCGCAGCAGTATCAACCGGGGCAACGCTGGATTAGTGACAGCGAAGCAGAGCTAGGTTTGGGCACCGTTCTGGCACAGGACGGTCGCTTGCTGACCGTGCTCTATCCGGCCACTGGCGAAACCCGCCAATATTCGCTGCGCAACGCACCGCTCACGCGCGTACGGTTCTCGCCGGGTGACACCATCATCCACTTCGAAGGCTGGAAGATGACCGTGCGCGAAGTTGAGGACGTTGACGGCCTGATGGTCTACCACGGCCTCAACGAGCGAAACGAAGCCGTCACCCTGCCAGAGACCCAATTGTCGAACTTTATCCAGTTCCGTCTGGCCAGTGACCGTCTGTTTGCCGGGCAAATCGACCCGCTGTCCTGGTTCTCCCTGCGCTACCACACCCTCGAACACACCAGCCGCCAGCTGCAATCGCCGCTGTGGGGCCTGGGTGGCGTACGTGCGCAACCTATTGCGCACCAACTGCATATCGCCCGCGAAGTCGCTGACCGCATCGCCCCTCGGGTTTTGCTGGCCGACGAAGTGGGTCTGGGCAAAACCATCGAAGCCGGTCTGGTGATCCACCGCCAGCTGCTCAGTGGCCGCGCCAACCGTGTATTGATCGTAGTCCCGGAAAACCTGCAGCACCAATGGCTGGTCGAGATGCGTCGACGCTTCAATCTTGAAGTGGCGTTGTTCGACGAAGAGCGCTTTATCGAAAGCGACGCCAGCAACCCGTTCGAAGACTGCCAGCTGGCCCTGGTTGCCCTGGAATGGCTGGTGGACGATCCCAAGGCCCAGGCAGCGCTGTTTGATGCCGACTGGGACCTGCTGGTAGTCGACGAAGCTCACCACCTGGTGTGGCACGAAGACAACGTCAGCCCCGAGTACGGCCTGGTTGAACAACTCGCCGGCGTGATCCCGGGCGTGCTGCTGCTCACTGCAACCCCGGAACAACTGGGCCAGGACAGCCACTTTGCGCGCTTGCGCCTGCTGGACCCGAACCGCTTCCACGACCTGGCCGCCTTCCGCGCCGAAAGCGAAAACTACCGCCCGGTGGCTCAGGCCGTACAGGAACTGCTGGATAAAGGCAGCCTGTCCCCTGAAGCCCATAAAACCATCCACGGTTTCCTCGGCGCCGAAGGCGATACCCTGCTGGCCGCCGTCAATGCTGGCGATGCCGAGGCCAGCGCCCGCCTGGTGCGCGAACTGCTTGACCGCCACGGCACCGGCCGCGTGCTGTTCCGTAATACCCGCGCCGCGATCCAGGGCTTCCCGGAGCGCAAACTGCATGCCTACCCGCTGCCGTGCCCGGCCGAATACCTTGAGCTGCCGTTGGGCGAACATGCCGAGCTGTACCCTGAAGTCAGCTTCCAGGCCCAGCCGGACGCCAGCGATGAAGAGCGTTGGTGGAACTTCGACCCGCGGGTCGAATGGCTGATCGACACCCTGAAAATGCTCAAGCGCACCAAGGTGCTGGTGATCTGCGCCCACGCCGAAACCGCGATGGATCTGGAAGACGCCCTGCGCGTGCGTTCCGGTATTCCTGCAACGGTCTTCCACGAAGGCATGAACATTCTTGAGCGTGACCGCGCTGCGGCCTACTTCGCTGACGAAGAGTTCGGCGCTCAGGTGTTGATCTGTTCCGAAATCGGCAGTGAAGGCCGTAACTTCCAGTTTGCCCACCACCTGGTGCTGTTCGACCTGCCGGCCCACCCGGATTTGCTGGAGCAGCGGATCGGCCGTCTGGACCGGATCGGCCAGAAGCACGTGATCGAACTGCACGTACCGTACCTTGAGACCAGCCCGCAACAGCGCCTGTTCCAGTGGTACCACGAAGCGCTGAACGCTTTCCTCAACACCTGCCCGACCGGTAACGCCCTGCAACACCAGTTCGGTCCTCGTTTGCTGCCATTGCTGGAAGCTGCGGACGACCAAGAGTGGCAAGCACTGATCGACGAAGCCCGGGTTGAACGTGAGCGTCTGGAGCAAGAGCTGCACACCGGCCGCGACCGTTTGCTGGAGCTTAACTCCGGTGGTTCGGGTGAAGGTGAAGCACTGGTTGAGGCGATCCTTGAGCAAGACGATCAGTTCACCCTGCCGATCTACATGGAAACCCTGTTCAACGCCTTTGGCATCGACAGCGAAGACCACTCGGAAAACGCGCTGATCCTCAAGCCCAGCGAAAAAATGCTCGACGCCAGCTTCCCCCTGGGTGACGACGAAGGCGTGACCATCACCTACGATCGCGAGCAGGCCCTGTCGCGCGAAGACATGCAGTTCATCACCTGGGAGCACCCGATGGTGCAAGGCGGCATGGACCTGGTGCTGTCGGGTTCGATGGGCAACACCGCCGTCGCCCTGATCAAGAACAAGGCCCTCAAGCCCGGTACCGTCCTGCTCGAGCTGATTTACGTCAGTGAAGTGGTTGCTCCGCGCTCCCTGCAACTGGGCCGCTACCTGCCGCCGGCCGCCCTGCGCTGCCTGCTCGATGCCAATGGCAACGACTTGTCGTCGCGCGTGGCCTTCGACACCTTGAACGAACAGCTGGAAAGCGTTCCCCGCGCCAGCGCCAACAAGTTCGTTCAGGCCCAGCGCGACCAACTGACGCCTAAAATCAACGCAGGCGAAGCCAAAATCGCGCCACGTCATGCGGAACGCGTGGCCGAAGCCCAGCGCCGTCTGGCAGCCGACACGGAAGAAGAACTGGCCCGCCTGACTGCCCTGCAGGCTGTCAACCCGAGCGTGCGCGAGAGCGAACTGATTGCCCTGCGCAAGCAGCGCGAACAAAGCCTGGCCATGCTTGAGAAAGCCGCCCTGCGCCTTGAAGCCATTCGGGTTCTGGTAGCGGGTTAAAACCCATGAGCTGTGGGAGCGGGCTTGCTCGCGATAGGATCAATGAGGTGAAACTGAATCACCGCGTTAATCCTATCGCGAGCAAGCCCGCTCCCACATTTCTGACAGTCCCGATCTAACTTAACTAACTATAAACCCCCGCCCTAATAACAAAATGATAACCATCATTTTGCCATCACCCCTGTCACAGCCAATCCAGCTTCTATACTCGATCTCAAGCTAGCACCCAACGACTAGCGCATCTGGATCGCCGAGGCGTGCAATGGAAAGTCCGGGGTTGCAACTTTTGGCCGAATCCGCAGAAAACGGGCAACTGCTGTTGATCGGCGGCTATAACCCCTATCTGCTGTTTCTCGCCTGGCTCGTTGCCTGTACTGCCTGCGTGGCCACGCTGAATCTGCTCGACCGCGCAGCCAATGCCGAAAAAACTGCGGCAAGAACCATTTGGCGATGGATAGCTGTCGCTTGCCTGACCATCGGCATCTGGGCGATGCACAGCATCTGCATCCTGGCCTTTGACTCCCCGCTCGAAGCTCGCTACGGCGTTGTTATCGCGCTTGGCTCATTGCTGATTGCCCTGATTATTGTGCAAACCCTCGACAACACTACAGCCTGGCGCCCAAACAGCCGCCTGCTCCATCAGTTATTCAAATATGCCCTGTGCATGCTTGCTGCTGGCGGCCTGCTCAGCACTCACTTGCTCATTGGCAATACACTGGCTGGCAATTCGGATGCAGGCAGCAATAACTGGCAGCCGGCCCTTGTGCTGGCCGTGATCACCCTGTTGCTGATTGGCAGTTGCATCAGCGCCACGATTGTCGACAAGAAACTACAACTCAAGGAGCACGACCTGCGCCGCGTCAATGCCCTGCTCAGCCAGCTCGACCAGGCGCGCGCATCCTTGCAGCAAGTGGCCCACTACGACCCGCTGACCAATCTGATCAACCGTCGCGGCTTCAATCAGCTGTTTGCTGAAAAACTCATCGACTGCGCCACCAGGAACACCAGGCTTGCGGTAATGTTTCTCGACATTGACCACTTCAAACGCATCAACGACAGCCTGGGTCACGATGCCGGGGACGAATTGCTCAAGACAATCGCCACCCGCATCAAGCTCGCTACCCGCAGCCACGATGACGTTGTTGCACGCTTTGGCGGAGACGAGTTCTGCATCCTGTTCAGCCTGAGCCAGCGCGATGAAGCCCAAGGCATGGCCCAGCGCATCATGCTCAAGCTCAAAGAGCCCATTGAGCTGTCAGGTCGCCAAATGGTCATGACCACCAGCATTGGCATCAGTGTGTACCCGGATGATGGCACCACCAGTGCCGAACTGCTCAAGCATGCCGACCTGGCGCTCTACCAGTCCAAGGGCAGCGGGCGTAACAACCTCAATTTTTTCAGCCCGAGCCTGAAAACCCGAGCCTCGCTGGAGCTGCAAATCGAAGAGGAACTGCGCAACGCGCTTAACGAGGACAAGGGGCTGTCCCTGCATTACCAGCCCATCTTCGACCTCAAGAGTGGCCGGGTCGCCAAACTGGAGGCGCTGATACGCTGGCAGCATCCCGAACACGGGCTGCTCGGCCCTGATCGTTTTATCAGCATCGCCGAGGCCAACGGGCTGATCGCCAGGCTCGACCATTGGGTGTTGCGCAAAGCCTGTCATGACCTCGCCACCCTCTCCCGCCTGGGCTGGCAGCACCTGGGCATAGCCGTTAACTGTTCGGCGCTGAATCTGGTACGGGTTGAGTTGGCCGACGAAATCGAAAACGCCCTGCGCACATCAGGCGTTACTGCACACCGGCTGGAGCTGGAAGTCACAGAAAACGCCCTGATGTGCAACCTGAGCAGCACCTCGCAACTGTTACGACAGATCCGTGCGCTGGGTGTATCCCTGTCCATTGACGATTTCGGTACCGGGTATTCGTCCCTGGCCTACCTAAAGCGTCTGCCGCTTAACACCCTGAAAATTGATCGCACTTTTATTCAAGACATCCCGGCCTCCAGCCAGGACATGGAGATCGTTCAGGCCATTATCCTCATGGCCCATACCCTGCACCTGCAAGTAGTCACCGAGGGGGTTGAAACCATCCAACAGTTCGAATTTCTCAACCAGTTCGGCTGCGACTTTATCCAGGGCTATCTGCTCAGCCGGCCTGTGCCCTTTGAGGCGCTGCCAGAGATTCTTCAACAACTCGACAAGCGCCCTGTGCCCGCTCCCGATCACGCCACCTTCGTACTTACCAACCAATAGCGGTACAGCCAGATCCCAGGCACAAAAAAACGCCACAGTGGCGACTGTGGCGTTTCTCTACGGCATATTGCCACTACGTGAAGACGGGTTACTGAGCTACACACTCCGGGCTCTTCACAGCGGTGCAAATAAATGCGCCGGCTTGGTGCGCAGGTTTAATTTTGCGCCCTTTCCTGGACCATCACCCAAGGTGAAACCACCACTGCCCATAGCTGAGGGTCGCGCTCAAGAACGTCTAGCGCCTGCGCCTCAGTCATCCTGCCAAGCAGCCCGGATGCCATCCAGGCCGCGACTTTCTCTGCATCATCCTGAGTCACGGCCTGCGCCGCCTCGATCAAGTCCAGAGCGGGTTCGACCCACAGCAAATCCCCTTTGGCGAAGAAGGGTTGCAACGCTTTCCATTCAATTGTTGAGGTCTCGCCAAGCAGCTTGGCATAGAGGGTGCTAGGTTCTTGATTCATGGGTTTCACCGGGGAAAAAAATCGGCGTCATGATAACGCCGCATACCCGGTAGAAAAACCCGGCTTTACAGGTAATAAAACGTGGCAAGAGCTGAGGGCCAAGGTCAAACCGGTTGATATGGCAACATTCAGATAACTATCAACCGATGAATCCGCCGCCATTTTGTCTTTTTCTTACGTTTAAGCGACATTCTCTGTTTTTTCCCTCGCCAGCACGCTATTCAAGCGCTGAAGCGGCGCTCTACACTGTACCGGTACAGTTGCAAGGGGAATTGACCGGGAATTTCGCTACAAGAAGACCCGGTCCGGCTGCCTTGGCTTCCAGGACTATAAAAATTACAACAGAAGAGTGGAGCACCAATAAAGATGGCTACGAAGCAGATTACTAAACTGTTTGCCGCTATGGTTTTGGCCGGGTTCGCCAGCCATTCATTTGCCGCAGACACCATCAAGATCGGTATTGCCGGCCCTAAAACCGGGCCTCTGACTCAGTACGGCGACATGCAGTTTGCTGGCGCAAAAATGGCCATCGAACAAATCAACGCCAAGGGCGGCGTTGATGGCAAAAAACTAGAAGCGGTCGACTACGATGACGCCTGCGACCCGAAACAAGCGGTTGCCGTTGCCAACAAAGTGGTCAATGACGGTATCAAGTACGTAGTCGGTCACCTGTGCTCCAGCTCCACCCAGCCTGCTTCGGACATTTACGAAGACGAAGGCATCATCATGATTACCCCGGCCGCCACCGGCCCGGAAATCACCGCTCGTGGCTACAAGATGATCTTCCGCACCATCGGTCTGGACAGCGCCCAGGGCCCTGCCGCCGGTAACTACATCGCGGATCACGTCAAGCCCAAGGTCGTTGCGGTATTGCACGACAAACAACAATACGGTGAAGGCATCGCCAGCGCCGTTAAAAAGACCCTCGAAGACAAAGGCATCAAGGTTGCTGTCTTTGAAGGCGTCAACGCCGGTGAAAAAGACTATTCCTCGGTCATCGCCAAGCTCAAGCAAGCCAACGTCGACTTCGTCTACTACGGCGGCTACCACCCTGAGCTGGGTCTGATCCTGCGCCAGGCCAAAGAAAAAGGCCTGAACGCCAAGTTCATGGGCCCTGAAGGTGTGGGCAACGAGTCCATCTCGCAAATCGCCCAGGGTGCTTCCGAAGGCCTGCTGGTCACCCTGCCAAAAGCGTTCGACGCCGATCCGGAAAACAAGGCACTGGTTGATGCTTTCGCTGCCAAGAAGCAGGACCCAACCGGCCCATTCGTGTTCCCGGCCTACGCCGCAGTTGAAGTGATTGCCGGCGGTATCGAGCAGGCGAAAAGCGAAGACCCGGCCAAAGTCGCTGAAGCCATCCACAAAGGTACGTTCAAAACGCCTACCGGTAACCTGAAGTTTGACGCCAAGGGTGACGTGGAAGACTTCAAGTTCGTGGTCTACGAATGGCACTTCGGCAAGCCAAAAACTGAAGTAAGCCCTCAGTAAGGGTCGGTTCCTGACCTGAAAACCAAGCCCACTGCTCAAGCGGTGGGTTTTGTTTTACAGGCCCGCGGTTCATGGAAATGGGGCCGCGCTTTCGTGATCCGAAAGCCTGCCCACCTGAAAATCTTTAAAACCGTCACCAGCGGTTCGCTGGCAGAAGACCTGTGCTCCAAGTGGGTGAAAACCCATACGGCCCGGGCCGGAAAATGACTCCACCAGTGAAATGCGTCTCAGGTTTTTAGGAGCTTTGTAATGCCTGACATCTATCACTTCTTCCAAATGCTGGTTAACGGCCTCAACGTTGGCAGCACCTATGCCCTGATCGCCATCGGCTATACGATGGTTTACGGCATTATTGGAATGATCAACTTCGCCCATGGCGAGGTGTACATGATTGGTTCCTATATTGCGTTTATCGCCATCGCCGGCCTGACCATGATGGGTCTGGACAGCGTACCGCTACTGCTGACTGCCGCGTTTATCGCCAGCATCGTGGTCACCAGCGCCTACGGCTACAGCATTGAACGGGTTGCCTACCGTCCATTGCGTGGCAGTAACCGCCTGATCCCGCTGATTTCGGCCATCGGCATGTCGATCTTCCTGCAAAACACCGTGCTACTGGCACAAGACTCCAAAGACAAATCGATCCCCAACCTGATCCCCGGCGGCTTCACCTTTGGCCCTGGAGGTGCCAGCGAAGTTATCGTCTCCTACATGCAGATCGTGGTTTTCGTTGTCACCTTCCTCGCCATGCTTGGCCTGACCCTGTTTATCTCACGCTCCCGCATGGGCCGTGCCTGCCGCGCCTGCGCCGAAGACATGAAGATGGCCAACCTGTTGGGTATCAACACCAACAACGTTATTGCGCTGACCTTCGTGATCGGTGCTGCCCTGGCCGCTGTTGCTGCGGTGCTGATCAGCGTGCAATACGGCGTGATCAACCCCAACGCGGGTTTCCTGGTAGGTCTCAAAGCCTTTACCGCAGCGGTACTGGGTGGCATTGGCAGCATTCCTGGCGCGATGCTCGGTGGCCTGGTGCTGGGTGTGGCTGAAGCCTTCGGTGCCGATATTTTCGGCGACCAGTACAAAGACGTTGTGGCTTTTGGCTTGCTGGTACTGGTGCTGCTGTTCCGTCCGACCGGCATTCTGGGGCGTCCGGAGATTGAAAAAGTATGACTAGGAATCTTAAGTCGGCGCTCTTCAGCGCCCTGTTGGTCTGGGCCGTCGCCTACCCGGTACTCGGCCTGAAACTGACTATCGTCGGGATCAACATCGAAGTTCACAACACCAGCACCTTTACCCTGAGCGTGATCGCGATCTGCTCCTTGCTGATGTTTGTGCGCGTGTTGTTCAACCAGCAACTGACCACAGCCTGGAGAAACTCCCCCAGCCTGCCGAAAGTGCCCACCAAGGCCACCAACTTCCTGACCCTGCCCAGCACTCAACGCTGGATCATTCTCGGTCTGGTCGTTGTGGCATTGATCTGGCCGTTCTACGGTTCTCGTGGTGCAGTGGATATCGCCACACTGATCCTGATCTATGTGATGCTCGGCCTGGGCCTGAACATCGTGGTAGGCCTGGCTGGCCTGCTTGACCTCGGTTATGTCGGCTTTTATGCCGTAGGCGCCTATACCTATGCCCTGCTCGCGCATTACTTCGGGCTGAGCTTCTGGATCTGCCTGCCTTTGGCCGGATTGATGGCGGCTACCTTTGGCTTCCTGCTGGGTTTCCCGGTGTTGCGCTTGCGCGGAGACTATCTGGCCATCGTGACGCTGGGCTTCGGTGAAATCATCCGCCTGTTCCTGCGTAACCTGACGGACATCACCGGCGGGCCAAACGGTATCAGCAACATCCCGAAACCAACGTTGTTCGGCCTGAGCTTCGACAGAACCGCCGCCGAGGGCATGCAAACCTTTCACGAGTACTTCGGCATCGCCTACAACTCGATCAACAAGGTAATTTTCCTCTACCTGATCGCGCTGGTGCTGGTACTGCTGGTGTTGTTCGTCATTAACCGCCTGCTGCGCATGCCGATCGGCCGCGCTTGGGAAGCACTGCGTGAAGACGAAATCGCCTGCCGTGCACTGGGCCTGAATCCGACCGTGATCAAGCTGTCGGCCTTCACCCTGGGCGCTACGTTTGCGGGTTTTGCTGGCAGTTTCTTTGCCGCACGTCAGGGCCTGGTAACGCCTGAGTCGTTCACCTTCCTTGAGTCGGCGATCATCCTGGCCATCGTGGTACTGGGCGGCATGGGCTCGCAACTGGGTGTCATCCTGGCCGCCGTGGTCATGATCCTGCTGCCCGAAATGATGCGTGAATTCAGCGAATACCGCATGTTGCTGTTCGGAGCCCTGATGGTGCTGATGATGATCTGGCGTCCACAAGGTCTGCTGCCTATGCAACGTCCTCACCTGGAGCTGCGAAAATGAGCCGCGAGTTACTGAAAGTCAGCGGCCTGAGCATGCGCTTTGGCGGCCTGTTGGCGGTAAACGGCGTAGCCTTGACCGTCAAGGAAAAACAGGTGGTGTCGATGATCGGCCCTAACGGTGCCGGCAAGACCACCGTATTCAACTGCCTGACCGGTTTTTACAAACCGTCTGCGGGCAGCATCGTCCTCGATGGCGAGTCGATCGAAGGCCTGCCGGGTCATGAGATCGCGCGCAAAGGCGTGGTCCGCACTTTCCAGAACGTGCGCCTGTTCAAGGACATGACCGCGGTTGAGAACCTGCTGATTGCCCAGCATCGCCACCTCAACACCAACTTCCTGTCGGGCCTGTTCAAGACCCCGTCATTTCGCAAAAGCGAACGTGATGCCATGGACTACGCCGCGTACTGGCTCGACAAGGTCAACCTGACCGAGTTCGCCAACCGCCCGGCGGGCACCCTGGCCTACGGGCAGCAGCGACGCCTGGAAATCGCCCGTTGCATGATGACGCGCCCGCGCATCCTGATGCTCGACGAACCGGCTGCAGGCCTGAACCCCAAGGAAACCGAAGACCTCAAGGCGCTGATCAGCGTATTGCGCAATGAGCACAACGCCACCGTGCTGTTGATCGAGCACGACATGAAACTGGTCATGAGCATTTCCGACCATATCGTGGTGATCAACCAAGGCACGCCTTTGGCTGACGGGACGCCGGAACAGATCCGCGACAACCCTGAAGTGATCAAAGCCTATTTGGGGGAAGCGTAAAATGCTGCAATTCGAAAACGTTTCGACCTTTTACGGCAAGATCCAGGCCCTGCACAGCGTCAATGTAGAGGTGCGCCAGGGTGAGATTGTGACCCTGATCGGCGCCAACGGTGCCGGCAAGTCGACCCTGATGATGACCCTGTGCGGCTCGCCTCAGGCTCATAGCGGCAGCATTCGCTACCTGGGTGAAGAACTGGTGGGGTTGAGCTCGGCCCAGATCATGCGCAAAAGCATCGCCGTTGTACCTGAAGGGCGTCGGGTATTTGCTCGTTTGACCGTGGAAGAAAACCTGGCCATGGGCGGGTTCTTTACCGAAAAACGGGAATACGAGGAGCAAATGGACAAGGTTCTGCACCTGTTCCCGCGCTTGAAGGAACGCTTTACCCAACGCGGTGGCACCATGTCCGGTGGCGAACAGCAAATGCTTGCCATTGGCCGTGCGTTGATGAGCAAACCCAAGCTGTTGTTGCTTGATGAGCCATCACTGGGGTTGGCACCGATCATCATTCAGCAGATTTTCGATATCATCGAACAGCTGCGCAATGAGGGTGTAACGGTGTTTCTGGTGGAGCAGAACGCCAACCAGGCACTGAAAATTGCTGACCGTGCCTATGTGCTGGAAAACGGCCGGGTGGTGATGCAAGGCACTGGCGAGCAATTGCTCAACGATCCGAAAGTGCGTGACGCCTACCTGGGCGGCTAAACCTGCCTGCGACACACAACGGCCCTTCGGGGCCGTTTCTTGTTAAACGACGCATAAGCTGTCGAAACTCTGTTGTATATCTAGCCCTATTGTGGGAGCGAGCCTGCTCGCGAAGGTCGTTCGCGAGCAGGCTCGTTCCCACAGGTTTACGTTTTTCCTGTAGCCGCTGACGAGGAGCAAAGGCTGCGATCGGCTACATAAAAATAATTCAGATCAGTTGTAACAACGCCCCCCCTTGCCTCTCTAGTTGGGTAACCCGGCAGCAATCGCTACCGGAATTTCTGGAGAGTCACCATGAAAAACCAAACCACCCGCACCTTGTCTGCCGCAGCCCTGGCTCTTGCTCTGGGGTCGGCTCTGAGTATTGCCGCCCTGCCCGCTCAGGCTGCCGACGACATGGAGAAGTGCTTCGGGGTTGCCATGAAAGGGCATAACGATTGCGCCGCCGGCGCTGGCACTACCTGTGCTGGCTCCGCCAAAACCGATCATCAGGCCAATGCCTGGAAACTCGTCCCAAAAGGGACCTGCGAAAAAACCGCCAGCAACACCTCACCAACCGGCTTTGGCCAACTGGCTGCCTACAAAGGCAAGTCCTGATCCGCGCCGCCGAGTGTTGATAATGCACAGCCCGCTTGCTTCGCTTATCGCGCCTCGTGCGCCCCGGCTCCCGCCTCGTGCGGGGCTGGGGCTCAAGGCCGAGCACTTTGTGGATGTACTTGCGAGCCGCCCAGACATCGGGTTCTTTGAAGTGCATGCCGAGAACTTCATGGTAGCTGGCGGCCCTTTCCACCATTACCTGGGCTTGATCCGCGAACATTACCCGCTGTCAATTCATGGCGTTGGCCTGTCGATTGGCGGCGAAAGCCCGCTCAATACCGAACACTTGCGCCGCCTGAGCCTATTGCTCGAGCGTTACCAGCCGCAGATGTTTTCCGAACATCTGGCATGGTCCTCCCACGGACCATTATTCCTCAATGATCTGCTGCCTTTGCGCTATGACACCGCCACGCTGCACCGGGTATGCGCGCATATGGACCAGGCACAGGATGTGTTGAAGCGCCAGATACTGCTGGAAAACCCCGCTACCTATATCGAGTTCGACGAGGCCCAATTCGACGAAGCCGGTTTTATTCAGGAAGTCATAAGCCGTACCGGCTGTGGCCTTTTGCTGGATGTAAACAATGTGTATGTGTCATGCATCAACCACGCCCGCGATCCTGTTGTCTATCTCGATGCCTTGCCCCTTCAGGCCGTAGGTGAGGTTCATCTGGCGGGTTTTGCTGAAGAAGCAGACAGCCTGGGTCAGCGCTTGCTGATCGATAACCACGGCGCACCTGTCGATCAAGCGGTATGGGCGCTGTACCAGCAAGTACTGGACCGAATTGGCCCGATGGCCACCCTGATCGAACGCGACAATCATCTGCCCCCTCTCACCGAACTGCTTCAGGAAGCCCGCTTGGCTGACCGCTACCTGTTCAGCGCACAGGTGCAGCCATGAAACTACAAGATACATTCAGTGCAGCATTGCTCAATCCACACACGCCCGCCCCCACAGGCATTGCCTGCTACAACGGCGACATTGACCGCCGTTTCGCGGTATATCGCAACAATGTGCAAAGCGGACTGATCAACGCGCTGGCCACCAGCTATCCCGTTGTTGCGCAATTGGTGGGCGAGGCCTTTTTTCAGGCCATGGCGCAGATATTTATTCAAAAACACCCACCCGACAGCCCGGTCATGAGCGCCTATGGCAGCCAGTTCGCCGGTTTTATCAATGCCTTTGCACCCGCCAGAAGCGTGCCCTACCTGGCGGACGTGGCTCGCCTTGAGCGTTTGTGTGTGCAGGCCTTTCACGCCGCAGACGTGTGCGCCGTAAACCCCGGGCTGCTGGCTCAGGCGCTCAACAGCCCCGAGGGGCTGCCCCATTTACACCTGCAACTGCACCCCGGTGTCGCATCGCTGCATTCACCCTACGCCATCGCGTCCTTGTGGGCGGCGCACCAACGCCAGGGACAGATACAGGGACTGGACACGCGCCAACCACAAAGCGTCCTGGTAATACGCAATGAATTGCGCGTGGAGGTATTCACGGTCAGCTCAGGGTGCGCAGTATTTGTGCACTTGCTCAAAGCGGGGAATGCCCTGGGGTTGGCCGCGGCCCATGCCCTGGAAGCCGACCCAGACTTTAACCTGGGCCAGGCCCTGGCACTGTTGATTAGCAATAACACCATCACCGGCTTACAACCCGCCCTCGAGGCCTCGCCATGAATACTCAAACAATAAGCCCCGGCCTGCTACAGCGCTGGATCGGAGGCGCAATCGGGCTGTTGCACTGCATACCCGACACACTGATCGCCTTTGTCGCACGCTTTTCCATTGCGGCGGTGTTCTGGAAATCAGGCCAGACCAAGGTTGAAGGTTTGGCAATCGATCTGGTTGAAGGCACCTTTCAACTCGGTATGCCGCATCTGTCTGACTCTGCGCTGTACTTGTTCAGTACGGAATACAAAGTCCCGCTACTCTCCCCCGAGGTGGCTGCTCACGCTGCCGCCTTCAGCGAGCATGTTTTCCCGGTGCTGATCCTGCTGGGCTTGGCCACCCGGTTCTCGGCGCTGGCACTGCTGGCCATGAGCATGACCATCCAGCTGTTCGTATACCCTGATGCCTACCCGACTCACGGCACCTGGATCGCGGTCTTGTTGTACTTGATGGCCAAGGGCCCGGGTGCGCTGTCGATTGATCATCTGATTGCACAGCGTTTTCGTTAAAGCAGGTCAATGGCCTCACCATTACTCTGGAACCAGCCCACCAGGAAATCCGCCAATACCTGAGTGCGCCTGGGCAAACCGCCTTGATAAGGGTGAACCAGATACATGGGGTTGCTGCGCGTTTGATAGTCACGCAACAAGCCGCGCAGGCGCCCATCAGCCAACTCGCAGCCAAGCATGTACGAGGGCAAGCGGGCGATGCCGGCACCGATCACGGCCGCTTTTTTCAGCAGACTGTAGTGATTGCTGGCAAACGACCCCGAGACCCGCACTCGTTGCAGTTCATGCTGGCGGTGGTAGTGCCACTCCTCGCGACCGCTGTAGTGGCTGTTAAGCAGACAGCGGTGCTCGACCAGTTCTTGCGGCGTAACCGGCTCGCCGTATTGCTCAAGATAGGCAGGGCTGGCGCAGGTGATCTCGTGCCAATTAAGCACCTGCTTGGCCACCAGCCGTTCATGGCTGGCAACCTGCGAGCGTATCGCCAGATCAAACCCTTCCCGCACCATATCGCGATAGCTGTTGTTGAGCTCCAGCTCGATCTGCACCTGCGGGTATTCGCGGGAAAAATCCAGCAACAGCGAATCAAAGAAGGTCTCGCCCAGGGATACGGGCACGGTCATGCGTACCGGGCCTGCAACATCATCCTTTAGCCGGGCAAGTGCCTGACGTGCCCGCTCCACTTGCACCACCAGCGCCTGGGCTTGTGGCAGTAGCGCCGCGCCAGCCGCCGTAAGGCTCAAGCGCCGGGTGGTGCGATGCAGCAACACCACCGAAAACTGCGCCTCAAGCTGGCTGATACGCTTGGACAGCTGCCCCTTGCTGCAGCCCAGTTGCTGGGCGGCCAAGGTAAAACTGCCAGCGTCGATCAAGACCGCGAACGCAGCCAGATCATCCATTTCACTCATGGATTGTTTCCATATGAAAACCAAAGGTTGCCTATTAGTGCGCTTATCCCACTTAAAAAGCACCACTAGACTGAGCACTCACGTCATCCACAAAGGCACACAACATGAAAATCCTCTTGATCGGCGCTCACGGCACCATCGGTTCAGCCATTCGCCGCGAGTTGTCACCGCGCCATGAGATCGTAGAAATTGGTCGAAAAAGCGGGGATTATCAGGTCGATATCAGCGACAGTGAATCAATCCGCCAACTCTTCGCGCAAACCGGGCGCTTCGATGCGCTGATCTGTGCCGCCGGTAACGTCACGTTCGCCGCACTGGCTGACATGAGCGAAAGCGACTTCGCCCTCGGTTTGCAGGACAAGTTGATGGGCCAGGTCAATCTGCTGCTGATTGGCCGCGAGTTTGCCAACGATGGGGCCTCGTTCACCTTCACCAGCGGCGTTATCAACCGCGAGCCGATCCGTACCGGCAGTTCGGCGGCGCTGGTCAACGCGGCACTTGACGGTTTTGTAAAAGCAGCCGCCATTGAGTTGCCACGGGGCCTGCGGGTCAACTCGGTGAGCCCTACGGTCCTGGAAGAAGCGATGGACAAATACGCCCCGTACTTTCGCGGCTTCAAGCCTGTATCGGGCGCCGATGTGGCCCTGGCTTACGCCAAAAGCGTGGAAGGCTTGCAAACCGGGCAGACATTCACCGTAGGTTGAATCACTTGTGATGCATCGCTAGGCTGAGTAACGTGGCGACACCCTTCAGGAGTGCCCATGATGCGTTTTGCCCGTTCCTTAGCTTTGTTCGCCTTGCTGCCCGTGTTTGCCGGTTGCCAGATGTTCAGCAGCACACCTGCCGACACCACCGCAGGTCAAACCCGCCTGCAGGGCGAGCTGGTATCGGCCAATGGTCAATTGGTGTTTCAACCCTGCGTCGGCCAACAGCGCTATGTAGTTCGTGACAGCGCCGACACCACGCTGGTGCAGGACGCGACCTACATGCCCAATAAACCGGGCAAGTTGTTCGCCGATATCCGCGGCCGTTTTAGCGCCAGCACAACAGCCGGTACAGACGGTGAAGTCGAGCTGCAGCAACTCTACCGCCTGGAGCGCAGCAACAGCGCCTGCCAGGATCCCAACTTCAAGCAGGTGACCGTGCACGCCAACGGCAATGGCCCGGCCTGGGAAGTGCAAGCCGGGGGCAAGGGCATGGTGCTCAAGCGCGAAGGCCAGCCCGACCTGGCGCTGCCCTACGTTGAAGAACAGGTCGGCGATGGCCGCTTCTCCCTGTCCACCGAGGCCAACAATCAGCGCATCGAGCTGTGGGTGGCCCCACAACGCTGCACCGACAGTGCCAATGGCAGCGTGCAACATCTGAGCGCCGAGCTACGGATCAACGGTCAAGTCCAGCGCGGCTGCGGCTATTTTGGTGGCGCCCGTAACGACTAACCGATAACTGTTGCCGCATATTGCCCCGAAGCAGCTTACAATTAGCGGTTCTGCCAGGGTTTACCTGGCCCCCGATACTGGACACTGTCAATGTTACGAATCACCGAACTCAAGCTGCCGATCGACCATCCCGAAGAAGACCTGCGCCCTGCCATCCTGCAGCGCCTGGGCATCGAAAGTGATGACCTGGTCGATTTCACCTTGTTCAAGCGCAGCTACGATGCGCGTAAAAAATCGTCCGAACTGTGCTTCATCTACACCATCGATGTGAGTGTGCGCGATGAAGCGCCGCTGCTGCTCAAGTTCGCCGACGATCGTAACGTCAATCCAGCGCCGGACGTCAGTTACAAGGTCGTCGGCCAGGCACCCCAGGATTTGACCGAGCGTCCGATTGTGGTCGGCTTCGGCCCCTGCGGTATTTTCGCCGGGCTGCTGCTGGCACAAATGGGTTTCAAGCCGATCATTCTTGAACGTGGTACCGAAGTGCGCCAGCGCACCAAGGACACCTGGGGCCTGTGGCGTAAAAACGTACTCAACCCCGAGTCCAATGTGCAGTTTGGCGAAGGCGGTGCCGGTACGTTCTCGGACGGCAAGCTCTACAGCCAGATCAAGGACCCGAAACACCACGGCCGCAAGGTGCTGCACGAGTTCGTCAAGGCCGGCGCGCCGGACGAGATCCTCTATGTCAGCAAGCCGCATATCGGTACGTTCCGCCTGACCGGTGTGGTCGAAAATATGCGCCAGCAGATCATCGCGCTGGGCGGCGAAGTTCGTTTTCAACAACGCGTGACTGATGTGCTGATCGACAACGGTCAACTGACCGGTGTGATCCTGGCAGATGGCGAGCAACTGAATGCTCGCCACGTGATCATGGCGCTGGGCCATAGCGCCCGGGACACCTTCCGCATGCTCCACGATCGTGGCGTGTATATGGAAGCCAAGCCGTTCTCGGTAGGTTTCCGTATCGAGCACCCGCAGTCGCTGATCGACAGTGCGCGCCTGGGCAAGTATGCCGGCCACCCGAAGCTGGGCGCTGCCGATTACAAACTGGTGCACCACGCCAAAAACGGTCGCTCGGTGTACAGCTTCTGCATGTGCCCGGGTGGCACCGTGGTTGCGGCAACCAGCGAACCGGGCCGTGTTGTGACCAACGGCATGAGCCAGTATTCGCGTAACGAACGCAATGCCAACTCGGGCATCGTGGTCGGCATTACGCCTGAAGACTACCCGGGTGGTCCGTTGGCCGGCATCGAGCTGCAAGAACGCCTCGAATCCCACGCCTATGTGCTGGGCGGCAGCAACTACGAAGCCCCGGCGCAACTGGTGGGTGACTTTATTGCGGGCAAACCGTCCACGGCCCTGGGCAGCGTCGAGCCATCCTATAAGCCGGGTGTGTCTTTGGGTGACTTGGCCCTGGCCCTGCCGGACTTCGCCATTGAAGCCATCCGTGAAGCACTGCCGGCGTTCGAGAAGCAGATCAAGGGCTTCTCGATGCATGACGCCATTCTCACAGGCATCGAAACCCGCACCTCGTCGCCGCTGCGCATGACCCGTGATGCGTCGATGCAGAGCCTTAACGTCAAGGGCTTGTTCCCGGCAGGCGAAGGCGCTGGCTACGCTGGCGGGATTCTGTCGGCAGGTGTCGACGGTATCCGTATTGCCGAAGCTGTAGCGCGCGACATTCTGGGTATCGAAGCCTAGGTTTTGACTCGGTAGGGGCTGCAGCCCTGACATGTAGGAGCGGGCTTGCTCGCGATGCATTCACCACGGTTTGCCAGGCAGACCGTAGCGCCTGCATCGCGAGCAAGCCCGCTCCCACACAGCCACCGCCTTCTCCTTCTTCAGGCGGGATCCTTGCTGAAAAACCAGCAAAGCTGGTCTATTTCCTACAGCCTTCACAGGCACAAATCAGACTCAATTTGACACACAACTGCTAGGCTCTTGAGCGGTGTGTGAGCACGCCGTTGCTTATAACAAAAAAGAATATAGTTTTTGTTTTAACCACTAACCCCACAGGTTAGGGTGTCGCACCTTATTACCTAATTGATGGAGAGCGACCTTGCCTCTGCGTAGCACTTTCACTCGGTTCTTTCAGTTGGAAGCTGCCAGCGGTCTGCTGTTGATTGCCGCGGCCGCTCTGGCTCTGATCGTCAATAACTCACCGCTTTCCCATTACTACACGGCCTTCCTGGACGTGCCGGTAGCGGTGCAAATCGGCGCCCTGCAAATTGCCAAACCGTCGCTGCTGTGGATCAACGATGGCCTGATGGCCTTGTTTTTTCTGCTGATCGGCCTTGAGGTCAAACGCGAACTGCTTGAAGGCCAGCTGTCCAAACCCTCACAGGTGGTGCTGCCCGGCGCGGCGGCAATCGGCGGCATGGTGGTACCGGCGCTGATCTACTGGTTCATCAACAAGGATTACCCGGACGCTCTCGGCGGCTGGGCCATCCCCATGGCCACCGACATCGCCTTCGCCCTCGGCGTGCTGGCCCTGCTCGGCAAGCGTGTACCGGTGTCGCTGAAGCTGTTCCTGATGACCCTGGCGATCATCGATGACCTGGGGGCAATCATCGTGATTGCGGTGTTCTACTCCAGCGAGTTGTCGGGTGTGTCCCTGCTGCT
The DNA here is from genome assembly GCF_009600035.1 of Pseudomonas sp. FSL R10-2964. Lineage (NCBI taxonomy): Bacteria > Pseudomonadati > Pseudomonadota > Gammaproteobacteria > Pseudomonadales > Pseudomonadaceae > Pseudomonas > Pseudomonas sp. FSL R10-2964. The sequence continues at coordinate 64,682 of NZ_WIWH01000028.1, forward strand.
GGCGGCGGCATGCCTGATCGCGCTGATTGCCATGAACCGCATGGGAGTGATCAAGGTCGCACCTTATATGATCGTCGGCCTGATCCTCTGGGTGTGCGTACTCAAAAGCGGTGTGCATGCCACATTGGCAGGTGTAACGCTGGCATTCTGTATTCCGCTGCGCACCAAAAACTCAGAAACTTCACCGCTGATGAGCATCGAGCATGCCCTGCATCCCTGGGTGGCTTACGCGATTCTGCCGTTGTTTGCCTTCGCCAATGCGGGTGTATCACTGGCGGGTGTCAGCCTGCACAGTTTTGTCAGCCATGTGCCTATGGGCATTGCCGCAGGCTTGCTGATTGGCAAAACCCTTGGCGTGTTCGGCCTGACCTGGATCGCCATCAAGACCGGCATGGCCGCGCTGCCGGCAGGCGCCAACTGGGGCCAGGTGTTTGGCGTGGCCATCCTGTGCGGCATCGGCTTTACCATGAGTCTGTTTGTGGGCTCGCTGGCGTTCGTTGCAGGTAGCGATTATGTAGGCATGGACCGTATGGGCATCCTTACCGGCTCGATCCTCGCAGCACTGATCGGCTATGGTGTTACGCTGTTCTTTAGCCGTAAACAGCCGGTGGCGTAACCCTGATGTTGCTCACTGAGGCGGGCTCTCACAGAGACACAGCCCGCCTGAGTGAACAACCAAAAGAGAGAAACGTGGTCGATAAAATGCAGATTGTGCAATACGCCGGCATCACCGTGATGTTCCCGGCAGCGCTGGTGATTGCTGCCTGGTTATGGCTGGGCGCATCCAGAAAAATCGCTTTGCTGTGGTTGGGCGTGCTGGTAACTGCCTACCTGGTGGTGGGCGTCAGCAAGATCCTGTTCAAGGGCTGGGGCGTTGGCCTGCATGACCTGGGCATTGCCGTATTCAGCGGCCACGCCATGAATGCTTGCCTGGTCTTCACCGTGTTGCTCAACCTGCTGTGCCAACAGCTTGATCAGCGCTTGCGCTGGCCTGCACTCGGGGTCGGGTTGCTGGCGACCTGGTGGTTCGCCATCAATTACGTCGCCCTCACCATCCACCCTTTGCCGGAAGCCATCGCCGGAGCGCTGATAGGCTCTGTCGCCGCCTGCGTATTTGTGTTCAGCCTCAGGCAGTACAACGTCAGTCACGTCCCTCGACCTGCCCTGACACTGGGGCTGGCGGTGGTGATGGCCTTCAGCTGTATGCCCAAGTACACGGCAGAACGCTTGCTGGACCATATCGCCATAACGCTGTCTGGGGCCGAGCAGGCATTCAAGCACTCGTCCTGAGCTGCTTTACAGCCATAAAAAACCCCGGCCAGTTCGCACTGGCCGGGGTTTTGTTTTTACGCTGTCGCCTGTTTTACTGGGTAACGCGGCTGGTACCGTCAACGGTCATGATGCGCACGCGCTCACCGGTACGGAATACCTGGTTAGGCTCAACCTGCTGAACGTAAGCACGGGTGCTGCCGTCGTCTTCACGCACGGTGATTTCCACACCCTGGGTCTTGGTCAGGCCCGACTCGGCTGCCGAGCCCAGCAAACCACCGGCCACGGCGCCGATCACTGCGGTGACGATGCTGCCACGACCGCCACCGATGGCGCTGCCGCCTACACCACCCACGATAGCGCCAGTCGCAGCGCCGATCGGGGTCTTGGTGCCTTCAATTTGCACAGGACGCAGGGCAACGATGGTGCCCATACGAACGGTCTGTACACGTCGGGCTTCGTCGCGCGAGTAGGTGTCGCCGGTCAAGCTCGATGTGCAGCCGCCCAACAAAACAGTCATGGTAGAGAATGCTGCAACCAACAGAACGGACTTACGCATGGGATCAACTCCAAAATAACAGGGATTCATTAAACTCCGCAGCCGGTAACCTGTCACGGCACAGGGCGGATAAAAGGGCTTTATTCAGCGTCTGTACAGTAACAATAGCGCTGTTTGCCCACACAAGACTTCGCAAAGAGTAGCGCGAAATAGCCGGTTTGCATTGCGCGCCTTGCTGTAGAGAGTGCCTTCAGGGTGCCAGGCGCTCACGCACCCAGTCTGCCCCCTCACGCCGATAGTTGAGGCGATCGTGCAGGCGACTCGGGCGCCCCTGCCAGAACTCGATGCGCTCGGGCAGCAAGCGATAACCGCCCCAGTGCTCGGGGCAATGGGGCTGGCTGTCACTGAAGCGCGCCTCGGTGGCTTTGAGCAGCTCGACCAGTTCATCGCGATCAGCAATCACCTGGCTTTGCGGCGAGGCCCAGGCCCCGATCCGGCTGCCCAGGGGGCGAACCTGATAGTAGGCATCGGACTCTTGCGCAGTGACCTTGACCACCTGACCCTCGATGCGTACCTGACGCTCGAGGGTTGGCCAGAAAAAGGTCATGGCCGCGAACGGGCGCTCGGCCAACTGCTGGCCCTTGGCACTGGTGTAGTTGGTGAAAAAGGTAAAACCCTGTTCATCCAGCCCCTTGAGCAACAACACCCGACAATGCGGCCGCCCGCGGGCGTCCACTGTGGCCAGGGTCATGGCATTGGCCTCGACCGGTGGCTGCTCGGTTTTCACCGCATCGCCGAACCACTGATGAAACAGCGCGAAAGGCTCGGCCGGGGCCTGAGCCTCGGCCAGCCCGTCACGGGTGTAGTCTCGTCGCATATCCGCCAGTGCTTGAGTCATGCCCCCATCCTTCCTTGAATCAGTCAGTTCTTGGCCTGATCGTTGGCGGCAACTTTCTTGTCCGCAACAGCTTTGGCTTTAGCGACAACCGGCTTTTTTGCTGGCGCTGGCTTGGCCGCTTTTTTGGCCGGTGCAGCCTTTTTGGCTATGACGCCTTTCTTGGCCGGTGCTGCATTCTTTTTGGCCACAGAAGGAGCAACAGCTGGCTGCACCGCAACCAGCTCGGCCGGGGTGAGGGCTGGCTGGCTGTATTTGCTGACCAGGGCAACCATGGTGGCTTGCGGGGTCATCAGGATTTCAACCCGACGGTTCAGGGCACGACCTTCGTTGCTGTCGTTGGCTGCGCGAGGCATCACCGAACCCATGCCACGCAAGGTCAGGCGGTTACCTTGTAAACCGCTCATACGGAAGATCGCTGCCACCGATTTGGCACGGTCCAGGCTCAGACGGGTATTGGCCGCCATTGCACCCGAAGAGTCGGCATGCCCCAGCACCAGCACGGCGGTTTTTGGGTCGCCTTCGACCACTTTGGCCACTCGGGTAAACGGGCCAAGCATGGACGGCATCAGCAAGTCCGGGCGGGTGGCCTTGAACGAACTGTCAGCTGAAGCCACGATAATCAGCAGATTCTCGCGACGCTCCAGTTGCAGGTTGGTGTCCTTGATTGCAGTACGCAGACGAGGCTCATATTCGTCCAGCCAGGCCTGGGTAATTTTCGGATCCGGCATCGGGATCACGCCAACCGGCGAAGTTTTGGCGTCTTTGGCATCGCTATCAAACGGCCACCACCAGTTTTTCGAAGAGGCTGCTGCAGAGGCAGGCGCGGCGGTGACGGCTACTTTTTTGTCCTTTTCAACCGGGGTGTCTTTTTTCGCCGAGTCAGAGCCAAAAGGCCACCAGCTGGAACCGCTGTCTTTGGCTGCGACCGCTGGGGCGGTGGCAGTTTTGGTTACCGGTGGCGTTGTTTTGCTGTCTGTTGGCTTGGCCGCAACAGTGGCAGTTTTATTCGCAGGAGTCGACGCCTGGTCGGACGAGCCCAACTGCCACCATTTGTGGCCACCTTCGGCGTCATTCTGTGGAGTTTGTGCGCAACCGGTAATAGCCAGGCAAAGAGCCAGAGCGAGGGTCTTATTAGATGACATTGAATATCCACACAATGAATTAAGAATTAAAGAGGCACTAAGCCCACTATAAAAAACGTATTGAAAACAGAAAAGCTACCGAGTTCCGACCTGTGGCCTACAAATCCTGCTTACAGGCACTCAGCCAGTACTCTAACCAGTTTTTGCGCCCTGGGATCCATCAATATATTGGGCCCAAGGGTATTGGTCACAAATCCAAAGGCCACCTCACGATCCGGGTCGGCAAAGCCGGTCGACCCCCCAGCCCCGGGATGACCGAAAGCTTTTGGCCCAAGGCCAAACGTCGCGTTGGGCACGGTTGGCTGATCCAGCATGCACCCCAGCCCAAAACGGGTTTGCGTGCGCAAGGTTTTATCCTCGCCGACGCTGTGCTCGCGGGTCAGTTGCTCCAGCATTTCGGCTTCAAGCAGGCTGCCGTCCAGCAAACCGCTATAAAAACCGGCCAGGCTACGGGCATTACCATGCCCATTGGCCGCTGGCTGCTCCATCCGGCGCCATTCGGGTTTGTTGGTACTTGTCATAATAGACGGTGGATTGGTGAATGCCCGCGTACTCATGGATGAAGGCTCATTCATCATGGCCTTCAACAGGCGCTGCGCGGCCGCATCCCCCATATTGCCCTTGCTGCGGGCAACATGAGCCACCCGGTAAAACTCTTCGTCACCCAGCCCGACATGGAAGTCCAGCCCCAGCGGCCTGGCCGTCCGCGCCATGATTGACTGGCCCGCACTGCGGCCATCGGCGCGGCGAATCAGCTCGCCCACCAGCCAGCCATAGGTGATCGCGGCATAGCCGTGCCCTTCGCCCGGCGTCCACCAGGGGGTTTCGGCGGCCAGTGCATCGACCATGGTTTGCCATTCATACAGCGCCTCGGCCGGCATCAATTCGCGCAAGGCCGGCAAACCCGCGCGATGGCTCAGGAGCTGACGCAACGTGATGGACTCTTTGCCGGCAGCAGCGAACTCGGGCCAATAGCGGGCCACTGGCACATCCAGCTCCAGCTTGCCCTCTTCGACCAGTTGCAACGCCGTGACAGCGGTAAAAGGTTTAGTGCACGAAAACAGATTGGCAATGGTGTCTGTGTGCCACGGCTGCTCGCCGTCCTTGTCAGCGGTACCGGCCCACAGGTCGAGAACGGTTTCGCCACCGATCTGGATGCACAACGCCGCGCCGCGCTCTTGCGGATCATTGAAAAGATCGGCAAACGCCTCGCGTACTGCTTCGAAGTTAAGGTCGTGAAAACCCTGAATCTGCACCCGGACCTCCTGGATCAAGCATGGCTCTACAAGGCGTGCATTGTTCCAGCACCAGTAAGATTTTGAAACAGAGCAAAGCGCTCTGAGCACACAATTTTTGTGCGCTGTTGAGTCGGCGGGCAAAGTATCAGCAAGGGCGTGTGTTTTTTGTGAAAAAAGGCAAAACACCCATGGCAAAAATCTCGTAGCAGCTGACTCGCGGAGCGAGGCTGCGTCCGGCTGCGCAGCCGTCGTAAAACCTGACTTGCGGGTATAACTGACATACCGCAGGGTCTGATTTAGCGACGGCTTTGCCGCCGAACGCAGCCTCGTTCCTTCGGCAGCTTGTGTCTAAAGAAAGGAATAAAGTCTGGGGTGAGAGCGGTGAATGGCAGGTTGTTCGGCAGCAGT
>NZ_WIWH01000029.1:0-69795 GCF_009600035.1 Pseudomonas sp. FSL R10-2964
CAACAAGTTTTGCGGCGATGGTCTCATTGGCCTGCGCTATGCGGTGCTTGCGACAATACTTTACGTACAGAGCCTAGAACAGGCGTATCAGAAACCGCTTTTATGAATATTAAAATTATCTTTTGAAGTTTTCCTTCTGTCTGCTCCAGTCAATGCGGCGGGCAAATTGGCTGATAGGTTATGGAGCCTTGCAATGTTTAAGTCCATCAGGGTAGGTGTTCTGGATACCCATGAGATAGCCCGTTATGGCTTGTGTTTGCATCTTTTCGAACAGCCTGATATCACGGTTGTTGGTTCCTATGGACGTTGCGATATCGCTATGCGTGGTGTTTCCGAGGATGAGTTTGACTTGCTGCTGATAGGGCACTTGTCAGAGGGGAATGATACGGTTGCGCTTATCAGGGCACTCAGCATAGAACAGTCGACACTGAGAATTCTGGTTTTGCTGGATCAGCCGCATCTGCCGACAGCTGTATTGCTCATGGCATCAGGGGCTCACGGCATTATTTGCAAGACACAACCACTGGATAGCTATGTAACAGCCATTCGCAGCCTGGCCAACGGAGAGTTTTATTTCTGCTCCAGGTTGATTTTGCAAGCGACCTTCGACATGCCGGTCGGTACCCATGCAGGTGATGGAAGTGCAACGCGGGTGTGCCTGTTGGATCGCGTAATGTTGACGTCACAAGAGCGAGAAGTGCTGCATTTGTGTGTGGCCGGATTGACCGACACACAAATAGCGGCGGGCTTCACAAGAAGTGTCAAAACGATCAACGCTCAGAAACGTGCAGCCTATAAAAAGCTGGGCTTGAGAAATGATCTTGATTTGTTCCGGCGTCTGCCCCTGCGTTTCTCTTGAACAGTTGTATTTCAAACGGGAAAGATGTTTTGAACACACTGCGTTTGCTGATGTTTGAGCGTCACGATTTACAGCGTGCTGTTGCAGTCAATACGTTGCTTGATATGGGGTGCATTGATGTCTTGCAAGCCTCTTGCGGGGAGGCCGCCCTGTCATTGCTGCACCTGCACGGAGGCGTTGATATCGTGTTATGTGATTTGCAGACCCTGGCAACCGATGGGTTGTGCTTTTTGAGTCAGGCACGTGAGGCAGGTTTGGTCAATGCGGTGATTATCTGCAGTTCGATACCCGATGAGCTGGTGTATACCGTGGAGCAAATCGTAAGGCTGCAGGGCTTGGAGTGGCTGGGCAATGCAGTCCGGCCACTCGTGGCAGAGGAGCTTGCCCTGTTGTTGCAAGCTTACTGTGCAAGCGGTCGAGCCAGTCAAACCGGTATTGGACAGCCCTGTGACTCGGGATCTGAACCTGATGATGAGGACATACTCGAAGGCATCGATCGGCAAGAGTTTTGTGCCTGGTTTCAGCCAAAATTCCATCTGGGCAGTGGATTGATCCAGGGTGCCGAGGTGTTGCTCAGATGGCAGCGGGCGCAGGGTGACATGTTGTCGCCGGAGGCATTTCTTCCCGCTGTCGTTCAGTTGGGGTTGCTCGATAAGGTCTTCTTCAGAGTATTTGAGCAAGGGCTGCGTTTGCAGCAGTTTATGCAGGCGGGTGGAAATGGGTTCAACCTTGCGTTCAATCTGGATACAACGCAACTGGAATGCCCGCGCTTCGTTGACCGGATCAGGCAGGTGCTGAATAAACACCATGCAGCACCGGCAAGCCTGACGTTTGAACTTACGGAAACCGGTCTTTTGCTAGCCCCCGGGAGGTGCATGGCGAGCATGTTTGGGCTGCGCATGTTGGGTTGCAACTTGTCGATGGATGACTTTGGTGTCGGCTACTCATCGCTTGAGCGGTTGTGCCAGTTGCCGTTTAACGAGGTGAAACTGGATGGCGGTTTTATCCGCGACTTTAAGCGCAATCGCTCAGTTGCAGTGATCAGGAGTGTCCTGCACTTTGCGCGGTCTTTGGATATGCAGGTGGTTGTCGAGGGGATAGAAACCGTAGCGCAATTACGCTGCCTGCAAGGCATGGGTTGCCAGTTGGGGCAGGGGTATTTGTATGCCCGACCAATGAGCGAGGCAGAGTTGATGACCTGGACCTTTTCAGGCGATCCGTCGATATGGCGCGCAGCTTTGCACCCTGCGGGGTGAAATATTTTTACGCCGAACCCTCTCAGCGGCTGATTTTGAGGCAATCCCTATATGCATTGTCTTGTGCATCGTTCAGACTTTTCCTATGTTTTTAATGATTAAAACGTGAGCGATCCGGAGACAAAGAATGCAGTTTTCTGTTGTCACACCCTTACGTGTTGCCGTGCTGGATGATCATTCTCTTATTCGACTGGCCTTGAACTCGCGGCTGAGCCGGGAGACTGACCTGGCGGTGGTCGGCGTGTACAGCGCAAGCGCCGAGTTGATTTCGGCCCTGCGGGTGCAGACGATTGATCTATTGGTACTGGACTATCAATTGCATGATGGCGAGCTGGATGGTCTGAACCTGATTCGCTTGCTGCGAAAGCAATATCCGCAACTGCTTATCCTCATTTCTTCTTCGGCGGAGAAGCCTGCAATAGTCAAGCTAGCCATTGGCGCAGGCGCGAATGGTTTCTTGGGGAAGTCTCAACCGGTTGACGATCTCATCCTGGCCATTCGCACCGTGGCATCGGGGCAGTTGTACCTGTCGTCGATGATGGCCCATGAACTCGACAAAAAGCCGATTCCTGGCCATGAGCGCCCCTGTGACACGGGCGAAGACCCGGCTGGCGATACCTTGCTCGTCGGTAACGTTGCGCTTTCACCCAAAGAGCGTGAGGTGCTGCGGTGTTGCCTGGAGGGCATGCAGGTTTCGCAGATTGTACTCAAATTCATGCGCAGCCCTAAAACCATCAGCGGGCAGAAGCAGGCGGCCTTCAGAAAGCTGGGTATACGCACCGATCTTGAATTGTTCAGGTTGCAACACAACCTCGATCAGCAGTGATTGCACCCTGGTTGATACACAACGGAGTTGTAACAGGGGTTGCGGTATCACTTGGCGCTGCCATTAAACGCGCGGTGTTAGCGATCGTTGTGATGCATTTTTTTCCATATGATTCGCTGCTTGCAGCCAACGACGAGGGGCTGCTGCGGCTGGAGGAGCGTGATTACTGCCCAGCGGCGCAAGTCTCTCTTGCCAATGATGACTGGCAGTGGCTCAGGCAAAAGCGTGCATTGGTGATTGGCGTCGCCCAACCCGATTACCCGCCTTTTGAGATGACCGCGGGTTCCCCGTTTTACGAGGGTATTACTGCAGACGTAGTGTGCTATTTGGGGCAAACACTTCATATCGATACAAAGCTTCGCCGCTTTGCTGATCGGGGCAGTGCGTTGGCCGCACTCGAACGTGGCGAAATTGATCTGTTGGGCAGCTCCAGCGCTCTTGAGGTACTTGGCAATAATGCGCTACTCAGTAAACCTTATGTGCAAGACCAGCCAGCCCTATTTGTCCGTTACGCAGATCAGCAACCGTTGCCGTCCAACCTGGCAGGAAAGCGCATAGCGGTAGCTGCGGACTATCTCCCCTACAGCCAGCTTGCAATACGGTATCCCGATGCCCGGTTTATTGCTTACGCATCACGTAACCTGGCTTTGGCTGCGCTCGCGTTCGGCGGTCTTGATGGTTACCTGGGAGACGGGTTGTCGAGCAACTATCTGATCAACTTGAATTATTTCAACGATGTGCGTCTTGAGCGTTTTGTCGATGTGCACAGTGGCGGCTTCGCGTTCGCCATTCAGCCTGGCAACACACGGTTGAAAACGGTGCTGGACAGTGCAATCAGCGCAATGGACGAAAAGAGTCTGCAGCAGATCGTGAAACGCTGGTCCGGGGGTGGGGCCATGCTATCGGCCCGGCAAATTGACCTGTCGATCAATGAGCAACGCTGGATAGAGCGTCACCCGGTTGTGCGTTTCGTGGTTAATGATGACTTGGCGCCTTTTGCTTTCTTTGATGCCGAGGGGCGTTTTAGTGGAATGAGTTCGGAACTGCTGGAGTTGATTAACAGGCGTACGGGGGTGCAATTTGTAGCGGTTCGCACTGACAGTTTTGCCAGCCTGCTCAGCTCTCTGTCGGATAACAGCGCGGATCTGACCTTGGCTGCGCACACGGCTGAGCGTGAGAGCAGCCTGCGGTTCAGCAAGCCCTTTATGTTCAGTTCGTTTGTGATTGTCACCCGTGACGTGGCCGACCCGCCTTCAAGTCTTCAGGGTTTGCGTGGCAAGCGGGTCGCTGTGCCGATGATGGCGGCCGAGCGCAACGTGCTGGGTACCTACAAGGATATCGAAGTCATTGACTCATCTACCATTCTCGAGTCCCTCGCGATGGTTGCCGATGGGCGGGCAGACGCGACCTTCGCCACACTGCACGGCGCCCGCTACTACCTTCAGCATCTGTACCCAGGCAAGTTGCGCATCAGCAATATCCTGCAAGGTGAGTATGGCGCCCTGGCCTTTGCGGCCCAGCGCGGTGAGACCGAATTGATCTCAATTATCGACAAGGCGCTTCGCAGTATTACCCGTGACGAAATTAATCTGGTACTTAATCGCTGGCGTCCCGTTGCAGTGTTTGAGGTCATGAAATGGAGAAACTATAAAGCCCTTATTTACCAGATGGCTGGAGTCGCCTTCCTTTTCGTTTTTTGCTCATTGGTCTGGAATATTTACATCCGCCGACAGATTCGCGAGCGCAAGCGTGCACAGTTGGCCCTCAGTGATCAGTTGGCCTTTATGGAGGCACTGATCAACGGCACTCCGCACCCGATCTACGTACGTGATCGTCAAGGCGTAATGGTGACTTGCAACACTCATTACCTGAAAACATTTTCTGTCGCCCGTGAGGAGGTTATCGGCAAAACCGCGCTGCAAAGCGCCAAGCACAACAGCGACGAGGCCATGCAGTTCCACGCCGGTTATATGCGGGTCATCCAGCAGGACGAGCCCTACGTGGTTGATCGCACGTTACACGTGGGTGACTCGAAACAGATCATTTACCATTGGATTCAGCCATTTCATGATACTGGCGGGCAAGTTCAGGGTGTTATTTGTGGCTGGATCGATATCAGTGAACGACGCGAACTTATTGAGCAATTACGTGCGGCCAAGCACCAGGCAGACAATTCAAACAGGGCCAAGACCACCTTCCTGACGACCATGAGTCATGAGATTCGCACCCCGATGAGTGCGTTCAGCGGTGTGCGAATTTCATGGCTCATGGTCGCCAGAAAAACCGACTTGCTGCGGTTGGCCTTTTCCGCAGCCTCTTTGGTGACCTCCAGTTCATCAAGAATAAGCTGGCGCTGATGCAGGTCTAGCTGCTTGCGTATGATCCGCCGCCGTTGCGCGACGATCAGCAATGCCGCCACGATGAGCAGCACGCACAGTGCGCCCAGGGTACTCCAGGTGGTGGAGGCTAAACCTTCCCAATGTTTGTCGTCAGTTGCCGCGTTGGCCCGCCAGCGACCGGTTATATGTATGACTTGCTCAGGGGTTATTTCAGCCAGTGCTTTGTCTAGAATCGACATTAGCAAAGGGGCTTTCGACGGTGTGGCGAAGGTGACCTGTGCATCATTATGGTTAATCACACCGTTTATTTTCAGGCTGTTCTCATACTTATAGGACAGGTAGTAGCGCGCCATATTAGCGGGTACCAGGGAGAAGTCCGCTTCGCCGCCGCGCACTCGATTAAGTGCATCGGCGGTCGTAGTCGCCTCTATCAAGCGAAGGTTTGGATAGTTGTGGAGCAACTCGGGCGGCACTTGGTTTTTGGCTACCGCCAGTGAGGCAGCAGTGTGTGCGTGCAGTGCGGTGAGTGAAGTGTCTTCTCGTCGGGTGACGATCAGGTAGGGGGCGGTCACGAAAGGCCGGCTATACAGATAATCCCCCTGTGTTGCACTGGTATGGAATAAAACGCTGAGGTCAGCTTCACCCTGGCTGAGCAAACCCAGTGCATCACTCAGGGAACTGACGCGAATGATCTCAAAGCGGATGCCGGTTTTACGTCGCACGATATCCAGAAGTTCTGAGGCAATACCGTTGAGTCTGCCCCTGTTGTCAAAAAAACTGTAAGGCGCCAAATCTTCACTGATGGCCAGCTTGACCACACTTGCCTTGTCGAGCCAGGCCACTTCGGGCTTGCTGAGGTGCAGGCGAAAGCTGCTCATGTCGCATCCCTCTGAGTCACCCCAGATGCGCATGGCAGCGGCCAGGTAACATCGCGAGAGGCCGCCCAGTGTTTGATTCAGCACAGAACCGAGCATGGTGTTGGAGGCGTTGAAGGCAAAGCCCACTGGGATTTCTGCCAGGCGGGTACTCTGATTGACGACCAGCTGATTGCTGAACAATTGGGCAGACAGATAGCGACTGGAGAAAGTATCACCCATAAAGGCCTGGGACTTTCCGCTCAAGACCGCTGACATGGCATCGCGAATTGAAGGGTAAAGGGTAGTGGTACCCTGACCGCCAGTCTGTTTGTACAACTCCTGGAACTGTTCGTCGGCGAAGGCAATTTGGGTGGCACTCGCTTGCATGTCGTAGTCGTGCAGATCTCCGGCTTCGGTGAACAATGCCAGCTCGGTAAACGCGTAGGGCGGGCTTGATTGCACCTGATAGTGTTTGGCCTCAGTCGAAGTTGCGACGGCCACCAGATCTATCTGACCTTCGCGCAAGGCTTGGTACAGCGCATCGGTTGAAGTGAAGCGGCGAATGACCAGCTTCAGCGCCAACTCACGCTGCAAGGCCGACAGATAGTCGGCGGCAATGCCTTCCAGCTCATCGCGCGCCGTAATGATTTTGTAGGGTGGATAATTGCCCTCTGACACGCCGACAATCAGCGTGTGCTTCTCCAGTACCCACGCTTTTGTCGCCGCATCCAGATGCACCTTCAGCCCCTCCAAGGGCTGTCGCGCATGGATTCCAAGGGGGTTGCCATCGGCCAATGAACTGCATGAAACCAGTAATAGCAGAAACATCCCGAAAACGTGTTGCAGTGGCAGTGATTTCAAGTTGTCACTCTTGGGCAGGATTGTTCAACTGAGCCAGGTTTTCTCTGGCGGCTGAATGTGCGGGCACAGACAGTTCTGATCGTTGCGCTTATCCGCAATTAATACACAATAAAACTGTACTCGGTAACAGAAAACCTCAGTGTTATGAGGGTTAAATTCGGTTTGAAGCGGGCATCTGTGCCAGAGATGAGTATGTGATATGCCGCTGAGGGTTAATGATCGTTAGCGCTGATTTGCCTGCGATGGGCACGTCACTGCCTGCCAAACGCAACCAGACCCAGCTCGCCGGACGCCGCTTTGGCTGTAGTCCCGGGGTAAATCGGTTCAGGCATGGCTGGACGTTTTTTTCAGGCAGTACCGCGGAACGTCGAAGAACTCGCCCGGCGTGTCGATTACTGCCACGGTGATTGATACCCGCAACGACAGGAAGCGCCTCTACAGATTGCTTTCATCCACATCCAGCGCCTGGCCGATAGCGTAGTAATGTCCTCCGGCGATGTAATGCAGGCTGCGCAAGGTCGGGGCGGCAGTTTCAAAGTGCCAGTGACCTTCGCTGAAAACGCGAGTGTCGGCCCAGGCCCCAACCACTTCCCCGATAAACAGGTCGTAAGTTTGTTGGTTGTGCGGTTCGGGGATCAACTTGCAGGCCAGCCAGGCTGAGCAACCTTCAACAAATGGCAGATCATGGCCAGGCATCTCGAACAGTTGCACCGCACAATGCTCGAGTTTGTCCGGGTCATCGACCAGGCTGACGCTGCCCACCAGGCTGGTCAGCCTGATTTGGGCTACGGTAGGTACCTGGATCACAAAGACCCCGCTGTTTTCCACCAAGGCGCGGGTTTTCACGTTTTTATCCAGTACCACGGTCAGCTTGGGCGGGTCGAAGTCCAGGGCGCATGCCCAGGCTGCTGCCATGACATTCTGCACCCCTGCATGGCGGGACGAGACTAGAATCGTCGGGCCGTGATTAAGCAGTCGGTAGGCTTTGTCCAGAGGGACGGCTGCAATATGTTCGTGCATTGTGGCTCCGCAATCGGGCAGTTTTAAAGTGCGGTCAAGGCCGCCGGCTTTGACTTATCGCCAGAAGGATACGACGCTGGATTCTTTATCTGAAGCGTCTTTGAACAGGAATAACCATGGCCAACCCTTACCGCGAACTTCTGGCAATACCTGGCGTCATGGGGTTGGTGGTGGCAAGTTCGATTGCCCGTTTGCCGCAGGCAATGATCGGCATCGGCATCATCACCATGCTGGTGCAGCAAACAGGGCTTTACTGGCTGGCCGGGGCGGTGGCCGGAACCTTTACCCTGGCCAATGCCCTGGTGGGGCCGCAGATATCAAAACGCGTCGACCGGTTGGGCCAGCGCCGGGTGCTGCCGGTGTTTACCGCATTCAGCATCGCCATGCTGCTGGCGTTGATCACCGCAGCACATCTGCGTGCCGACGCACCGTTGCTGTTTGTTCTGGCGGCACTGGCAGGCACCATGCCAAGCATGCCGGCCATGACCAGGGCGCGCTGGACCCAGCTTTTTCGCGGCAAGTCGCTGCTGCATACCGCGTTCTCCCTGGATACCGTGCTAACTGAAATGGCCTTTATCCTGGGGCCGCCCCTGGCGATTGGCCTGAGCACCGGGCTGTTTGCCGAAGCCGGGCCCCTGGCGGTGGCCGTATTGCTGGCGGTGGGCGTTACGGCGTTTGTGATGCAGCGCCAGACTGAGCCACAGATCATCAAATCGGCCAGCACTCATACAGGCTCGACCTGGCGTCTTGCGGGCCTGCCTACCATTGTCCTGGCCTTGCTGGGCATGGGCGTTATCGGCGGCTCCGTCGATGTGGCCGTGGTTGCCTTTGCCAACGCCCATGACTGGCCGGCATCTGCCAGTTTTATCCTTGCCGCCTATGCTCTGGGGTCATTGATTGCCGGTCTGGCCTTTGGCGCTTTCAGAATTGCCATGCCCATGGCACAGCAATTTTTTATCGGGATTCTGGTCACGGCCATCACTGCGGTATTGCCGATTTTTTCATCCGGTGTCTATGTCCTGGCCCTGTTGCTGTTTGTTTCCGGGGTGTCTTTCGCACCAACCATGGTGATTGTCATGAACCTGGGCACGCTTATATTGCCGCCGCAGCGGGTCACTGAGGGTCTGACCTGGATGTCCACTGGCATCAGCATCGGCGTGGCATTCGGCGGGGTGGTGGCAGGCCTGGTGATCGACGCCTGGGGCGCCCGCGCCGGTTTTGCCGTTCCTATTGTCGCCGGAGCGGTGATGGTGCTGATTGTATTGCTTGGCCTGCGCACGCTGAATGTTGCAGCACAGGCTCAGTCACAGCAGGATTTTGCCAGGTGAGTGGTAATTGCTCCTGCGCCTTGCAGGTGTCAAAGGCTGTCCGGATCCCCGAAAAACATCTGAATCCTTGATCGCAACCAGCGCTCCCCGGGATCGTTGTCCTGGGCGCCGCGCCAGGCCATATGCAACTCGAAGCTTTGCGTGTTCAGCGGCGGATCTTCGGCACGTACGCCCCCCGCTGCGGTAAGGGCCTCAGCCGTATAGTCGGGCACGGTGGCGATGATATCGGTCCCTGCCAGCAGGGTGCTCAGGCCATTGAACTGCGGTACGGCGAGCACCACATGACGTTTGCGGCCCATTTTTTCCAGTTCGGTATCGATAAACCCGCTCAGGTCACCGGCGAACGACACCAGTGCGTGGGGGCGTTCGCAGAAGTCGTCCAGGCTCAGGGGGCCGGGCATGGTGTCGGCACGTAACAGTTTGGGACGGCTACGGCGCAGTACTTTGCGCTTGGCGTTGGCAGGCAGGTCGCTGGTGTAGCTGACGCCCACCGAAATCTCGCCCGAGGCCAGCAGTGGCGGCATCAGTATGTAGTTGACGCGGCGGACAACCAGGACGATACCCGGTGCTTCTGCACGCAAGCGCTTGAGCAGCAGCGGCAGCAGGGCGAATTCGACATCGTCCGACAAGCCGATACGAAACACTGAGGTGCTGGTCGCCGGGTTGAACTCTGAAGCGCGGCTCACCGCCGTGGAAATCGAGTCAAGGGCAGGCGAGAGCAGGGCAAAGATCTCGATCGCCCGGGCAGTCGGCTCCATGCTGCGCCCGGTACGGACAAAAAGCGGATCGTCGAACAGATTGCGCAAGCGTGACAGCGCCGCACTGATGGCCGGCTGGCCCAGAAACAGCTTCTCGGCTGCACGGGTCACACTGCGTTCATGCATCAGGGTTTCAAAGACGATCAGCAGATTCAGATCGACGCGACGCAAGTCGTTACGGTTCATCGGGCAGGCTTCGCAGTCGGTTCAACAGGTAGTGAGGTAACGGATCTTACTGGCAAAACTGTTTTTTCGTCACTCGGTAGATTTTCTTTCTTGCTTGACTGTAGGAGGTTTAACTCCTGTTTATGGTGGTTTCCCCGGTTTTTCAGGGCTTCTGCTCGCTGTAAACCTGTCGGCGGATCAATGCCAGGCATGTCGACTATTAATGCTGTCTGTTAGTCTTGCGCACAAAGCCCGGATAAAGTCCCGTGGTATTAGCGATTAATTAGGCGAGGTTGGTAATGTCGCGCACGATCCGTTTTCACAAGTTTGGTCCGGCCGAGGTGCTCAAGTGCGAAGAGCACGAAGTCGCCGCGCCTGCTCCCGGCGAAGTGCAGGTCCGTGTTCAAGCCATTGGCATCAGCTGGTATGACGTGCTCTGGCGGCAGAACCTGGCCCCCAGCCACGCCCGTTTGCCTGCGGGTATCGGCCATGAAATGGCAGGTATCGTCACCGCCGTCGGTGCCGGGGTTGATGATCTGGCGATTGGTGACAAGGTCGCCAGCTTTCCGGGCCAGAGCGCCAATGACTACCCGACCTATGGCGAGCTGATTTTGATGCCACGCTCCACGCTGACCCGCTACCCGGACGTATTGTCTGCGGTAGAGGCCAGCGTACATTACACACCGCTGTTGATCGCCTATTTCGCATATGTCGATCTGGCCCAGGTCAAGCCCGGGCAGACCGTACTGATCACCGATGCCAGCCATTGCGCCGGTCCTTCGTTCGTGCAGTTGGGCAAGGCGATGGGCCTGAAGGTGATTGCTGCGACCAAGGACGCCAGTGAGCGCGAGTGCCTGCTGGCACTGGGTGCCGACAAGGTGATTGTCACCGAAGAGCAGGACTTGCTGATGCAGATCAACAAGATCACCGACAACAAGGGCGTGGATGTGGTGCTCGATGGTCTGGGTGGCCCGCAAATGTCAGTGCTGGGTGATGTCCTGGCGCCTCGTGGCAGCCTTGTTCTGTATGGTTTGCAAGGCGGTAACCAGACAGGGTTTCCGGGCTGTGCGTGCTTTCAGAAGAACATCAAGTTCTTCGTGCACTGCATCGGTAACTTCACTGGCAAGCCCGAGCTGGGTATCGCACAGGACGAAGAGGCGATGAAACGTGCCTTGCGTGATATCAACCAGCTAACTGCTGACCGGGTGCTCACACCGCTGGAGATCAAGGTGTTTCCTTTTGAGGACTTTGTAGAAGCCCATCGTTATATGGATGGTTGTCCGTGCCGGGGGCGAGTTGCTTTGCAAGTGTCAGCGACCTGAAGCCTGACAAGGCTGCGCAAAACTTCCCGTCTCATAAACGCGGCCCTGAACATAGTGTTCAGGGCCGCATTTTTTTGTGTCTGGCCCCAGCGGACTTTTGGATTGCTTTATCCAGAAAGAAAGTGCGACTGAAGAACATGTCATAAGAGTGCAGCATAATAAAGTATGTATTCTATTGAGTGGTTTTTGTAGGTTTGTTCCTGTGCGTATGTGCGTCTCGTCTCTTCCGGGTCCAAGAGTTGCAGTAAATCTGGGCGCGTCTAATTGGGCGTGCTGATAATAAGAAGCTCGATCCGGAGGATAATCCATGAACAACTTTCATGAACAGGCCATGGGCTTTGTGTATCAACAAGTTCTGCATCGGCTTCTGGGGTGTTTCAGTCGTCCCGAGCGCATTGCATTGCAGTTGTTGATTCAACGTTTATTAGTGGCGGCCGGTGGCGTGGAGCGCATAGGGAATTACCGGGTAATGGTGGTTCATGAGGGCGGCAAGGAGTGTGCCTATACATTGGCTTTTTTACGCGCCGCACAACTGAGTATTGCCGGGCGCTCGCCAGAGACGTTCAAGTTGCGCATTGCGATACTGCGCCAGCCACGCATGACCGCCAATGTGATGGAGCGAATTCAGACCCAGTGCAACGAGTTGTTTATCTATGAAGATATGCGTGTCGAGTTATTGATTGTCGATGAGCAGAGTACAACCAGGCTGCATAAACAGACGGTTTTCGAGAGCCTGCCTTCGGTGATGAATCGTACTCAGGTGCTGATGTCAGGACACCTGACCCAAGGCGACGCCAGAGCGACATTCTTTTATTCCGACCTGCTGGCCCGGGCCAAGCTGTACCGTCAGGCATGCAGATGGGGCGCCAGGGTGGACGCCCTGATTGACCGGCGCCCGCCCAGCCATCTGGGGCAATACGTGACGTGGATCCAGCAGGTTGCAGAGCAGCACGGGCATGCACCGCCGGGTGATGACCATGAAAGTTTTGAAAACGCAGTCAAGTTGTGCAGCAAGCTGGATGATGACTATAAAGAGTTCTTGAAATTGCCTCCCGCGTATCGGGGTGAGTTTTCTGCAATCAGTGGCGGCAGCAATGATATTGACGTGATCAATATTTTTGATTGTTTATGCCACGAAGCGGACGTGTTGAGTTCTCAGGTACTGATGTTTGTGGAGGGACCATGGAATATAAAAATGCTGGACATTGAGGAGCCGCAAGCGGCGGTCGTGTTAGTGGCTGCCCACCTCCAGGGTTTGCGTGGCACTTACCAGTACGGGGTGGAATACAGTGTCGGTGCGGATGCTTACTTGCGCCGTGCATCGCTGGAAAATCAGTGCAATGAACGGTTTAAAGGTCAATTGATAAAGAGGCTCGGCGCTTCGTTCAATACACCGAAACGAATTAGAAAGTTGCACGGTGTCGCCACTCAGTACCTGGGTGAACTGCACGGTGTCAATAATGAACAGTTGGGCTGCTTTATATGTTCGCCTTTTGTTAATAAAGCCGATGACCTGGAGTCCTTTCTACAAAACTGCTACCCCGAAAAATTGCAATACATCCACGAGTTTCGACGGGTACTGATGGACCCGGACAGCTCTTCGCAGGTCGATATCGCCTGGCTGGAGTCTGTAAGCGGACTGCCCCTTGCATCGTTGCAAGCGCTTTATCACATGGAAAAAACAGACGTGAGAACAAGCAACACCCTGATTGCCACATTGTGCGCTCACGACCCAAGCAAAAAACCCTGGCACCCAGTACTTGCGGGCTAAGGCAGGTGGTTTGGGGGCGGGTGAGTACCACCCCGGCCTGCTGGCGGGGACCCGGCGAACGCACCGCTCATCCAATAGCATTTGCCAGAGCCCCGGGCAAACTGATATCTGTACGCATATCCAGTATTCATGCTCAGTGGTTAGTTCTGCCTGTGATTTCCAATCCCCTCGAAGACCCGTTTTACTACCTGAAAAACTTCCGGCATGTGCTTGACTGGATCGCTGCCCGTTATGAAGACGTGCTGACTGTCGACGAGCAACGGTTTATCGCAGGTTTTGCCCAATTACCCGGCTCCTCGCAAGCGCTGTGGGTGCGCATGATCATGCGCAAGGGCGATCACTTCCGGGCCGGCAGGCTCAATTACCCGGAAATCGGTGATACCGCGCTGGCGGCGGCCCCCTTGCTGGCCCTTGGCTGGCTGGATAATCAGGCGCCCTTGGCCTTGGCCGACGTGTTTGACGTACTGCAAAAAGCGGAAATCCTGGCCTGTTTCAGTGCCCGTATCACGCAACCCAAGGGTAAAAAAACGGACTGGTTCGAGCAACTGGCTGCCGACTTTACCCAGCGCCAACCCCTTTCCCAATGGCATCCCGGCCTTACCGAGCCGCTTTACACCCTCAACCACCGAGCGCTGTGTGACCGCCTGCGGCTGATGTTTTTTGGCAACCTGGGGCAGAGCTGGTCCGATCTGGTACTGGCCGACCTCGGCCTGTTTACCTATGAGAAGGTCGATTTCAGCCACGAGTCCCGTGCTCTGGGGTGCCGGGCCGATATAGAGGGCTATTTGCAGCTCCATGCCTGTCGCGAGCAATTTGAGCTCAGTGGCGATGCCGCTGCCGTGCTGCAACAGGTGCTCGACTACCAGGCAGGCAACCGCTGGCTGCAACGGCGCCGCGGGCGCTTGTTGTTTCAGCTGGGTCAGCATCTGGAGCGGGCAGGGGATCTGACGCGGGCACTGGAGGTCTATCAGCACAGCCTGCACCCCGAGGCACGCCAGCGCAGCATTCGCGTGCTCGAACGTCAGGCGCACTATGCACCGGCATTGCAGCTGGCCGAAGACGCGCAACAGGCCCCACTGACTGATGCCGAGCTTCAGCATCTGCGACGAATCATCCCGCGCTTGCGCCGCAAGCTGGGCTTGGCGCCATTGCCCGTGGCCCAGGCAATGGCACCCGACCGGCTCGACCTGAGCCTGCCACGGGACGAAGCGGCCAGTGTCGAGCTAATGGCTGCCGCGCACTTGCACAGCGCTGCAGCGCCTGTGCATTACGTGGAAAACACCCTGGTTAACGGGCTCTTCGGTCTGCTGTGTTGGCCGGCGATTTTCGCACCCTTGCCGGGCGCCTTTTTTCACCCGTATCAGAGTGGTCCGGCAGACATGCTGGAAGATGATTTCTATCAGCAGCGTGCCGACAGGTTCGAGGCTTGCCTGGCGCAGCTCGATGATGGCCGTTACCTGACCACTATCCGCGACACCTATGCTGCCAAATTTGGCGTGCAGTCTAACTTCGTGGCCTGGAATCACCTGAATCAGAACCTGCTGGAAGAGGCATTACGGTGTTTGCCCCCTGCGCACTTGAAACTTTGGTTTCGGCGTCTGTTGCTGGATATCAGGGCCAATCGCAGCGGTATGCCCGACCTGATCCAGTTTTTTTCGGCGCAACACACCTATCGCATGATTGAGGTCAAAGGCCCGGGTGACCGTCTGCAGGACAACCAACTGCGCTGGCTGGCCTTTTGTGAAGAGCACGGGATGCCGGTGACCGTGTGTTATGTGCAATGGCAGGAGCTGCAAGGGTGAATTATCGCGTTGCAGTGCGTGCCTTGTGTGAATTCACCGCCAAGACTGGCGATCTGGACTTGCGATTTACCCCTTCGCCCACGGCGCAACAGGGCATAGCCGGGCATCGCACGGTTGCCTCGCGGCGCAGCCCGGAGTATCAGGCGGAGCTGAGCCTGGAAGGACAGTTCGGCGCCTTGAGCGTTCGCGGTCGTGCAGACGGTTATGACCCCGCGGCCAATGTCCTGGAAGAAGTGAAAACCTTTCGCGGCGAATTCACTGCAATACCGGCCAACCACCGTCAACTGCATTGGGCTCAGGCCCGGGTCTATGGCTGGTTATTGTGCCAGAGCCTGCAGTTGCCACAGGTTGACCTGGCGCTGGTGTATTTTGACATTATCAGTGAAAAGGAAACCCGCCTGCAGGAAACCTGGTCAGCATCGGACCTGCAGCAATTTTTCGAGCTGCAATGCGGGCTGTTCCTGGCCTGGGCCGAGCAGGAAATGGCCCATCGTGCAGCCAGGAATGCTGCCGCCCGTGCCCTGGCCTTTCCCCATGAGCAGTTTCGAACCGGGCAGCGGGCTTTGGCAGAAGCGGTATACAAGACCGTCAGCACCGGGCGCTGCCTGATGGCCCAGGCACCTACCGGGATCGGCAAAACCATCGGTACCCTGTTTCCGTTGCTCAAGGCCATGCCCGGCCAGCAGCTCGACAAGCTGCTGTTTCTGACGGCCAAGACGCCGGGGCGCAAACTCGCCCTCGATGCGATTCAGGTGCTTTTTCCCAAGGGGCAGGACGCTCCGTTACGGGTGCTGGAGCTGGTGGCGCGAGACAAGGCCTGTGAATACCCGCAAAACGCCTGCAATGGTGACTCTTGCCCTCTGGCCAGAGGCTTCTACGATCGTTTACCCGCTGCGCGAAGGGCTGCGATTGGCCAAACCCCCCTCGATCAGAAGAGCCTGCGCAATGTCGCGTTGGAGCACGAGGTCTGTCCTTATTACCTGAGTCAGGAGATGGCGCGCTGGGCTGATCTGGTGATTGCCGATTACAACTATTACTTCGACTTCAGTGCCTTGCTTTATGGTCTGGCCCAGGCCAACCAGTGGCGGGTCGGGACCCTGGTGGATGAAGCCCATAACCTGGTCGAGCGGGCGCGCGGGATGTACAGCGCAAGCCTCGATCAGCAGACCCTCAACAGCGTACGGCACACGGCTCCGGCACCGCTGGACAAACCCTTCATACGCCTTGACCGCGAATGGAGTGCCCTGCACAAGGCGCAGGCGGGCCCCTATCAGGCATACCCGCAACTGCCAGCCAAATGGCTGAATGCCTTGTCTTCCTGCATCACCGCCATAGGCGATTACCTCAACGATCACCCCCATGGGCTGGCGGGAAACCTGCAGGCGTTCTACTTCGAAGCCTTGCAGTTCAATCGGGTGGCGGAGTTGTTCGATGACAATTTCCTGTTCGACGTTAGCCTGGTTGAAGGCGGCAAGCGCCGCCTCTCGCAACTCAATCTGCGCAACATTGTGCCTGCCGGTTTTATCGGCCCGCGTCTGGCGAGTGCTCACAGCAATGTGCTGTTTTCTGCCACCCTCAGCCCGCAAACCTATTACGCCAATCTGTTGGGCTTGCCGGAGGATGCGCTATGGATGGATGTCGAATCGCCATTTGGCGCCGAGCAACTGGACGTGCAGGTGGTGAGCCGCATATCCACCCGTTTTGTCCATCGTCAGGCTTCGCTGGAGCCGATTGTGGAGCTGATTGCCAGGCAGTTCGGCCAGCGTCCGGGCAACTATCTGGCGTTTTTCAGCAGTTTTGATTATATGCAACAGGTTGCCGAACTACTGGCCGAGCGCCATCCGTCGATATCACGATGGCTGCAGGCACGACGAATGGACGAAGCAGCACGTCAGGACTTTCTCGACCAGTTCACCCTGACCAGTCAGGGCGTTGGTTTTGCCGTGCTGGGCGGGGCATTCGGTGAAGGCATTGATTTGCCTGGCGCGCGGCTGATTGGTGCTTTTGTCGCCACCCTCGGTCTGGCCCAGTTGAATCCGGTCAATGAACAGATCAAACAGCGCATGGCGGCACGGTTTGGCGCCGGTTATGACTACACCTACCTTTATCCGGGTGTGCAGAAAGTGGTGCAGGCCGCCGGCCGGGTAATTCGCACCCAGAACGATCAGGGGACGCTGTTTCTGATTGATGACCGTTTTGCCGAGCCGAAGGTGCAGCAACTGCTGCCGCGCTGGTGGCGACTGCAGTGAACGAAATCTCGAGTACCCCAAACCCTGTCTTCGAGGGTGCCGTCAGAGGGCAGGGGGCTGTTCAGTCGCGGTAAAAGACTTGCACCAAGTGATAGCCGAACTTGCTCTTGACCGGGCCATGCACCACCCGCAGCGGTTTTTTGAAGATGATCTGGTCAATGATGCCAACCATCTGCCCGGGCCTCACTTCGCCCAGATCGCCGCCGCGTTTGCCTGACGGGCAGGTGGAGAATTTTTTCGCCAGCACATCGAAGGCTTCGCCTTTGGCGATGCGTTGTTTGAGCGATTCGGCCTCTTCGGCTGTTTTCACCAAAATATGGCGGGCTTGAGCTTTCATGTGATCTGTACCTTGGAACAGTGGGGCATAGTGCGCGGGCGCGGATTATGCCTGAGTTTTCGCCTCCGGGTGATGATGGCGCGGCAGGTACAAGCACACACGGGTGCCGCATCCGCTCAGGCTGTTGATGCTGACATGCCCGCCGGACTGCTGGGCAAAGCCGTAAATCATCGATAGCCCAAGCCCGGTTCCCTGGCCCACGGGCTTGGTGGTGAAAAACGGGTCAAAGGCCCTGGCGAGGACCCGCGGGCTCATACCGGTGCCGTTGTCACTGACCTCGAGCATGACGTAATCCCCGGAGCTGACTGATTCCAGAGTGCCGAGATCGCTGGCATTGAGGTAATGATTGGCGGTTTTGACCACCAGGGTGCCACCGTCGGGCATCGCATCCCGGGCATTGATCATCAGATTGAGCAGGGCACTTTCGAGCTGGCCGCTGTCAGTATTGACCGGCCAGATGTTTTGCCCCAGTTCCAGGATCAGGTCGATATTCGCGCCTTTGCTGCTGCTGAACAATTCCTGCAGTGATTTCACCAGCTGATTGGGGTCCAGCGGCTTGCGATCCAGCGACTGGCGACGGGAGAACGTCAGCAAGCGGTTGGTCAGCGCGGCGGCGCGCTGCGCTGAGTTGACGGCGGCATCGGCAAAACGCTCGACCTCGTCAATACGGCCTGCCGCGATGTAGCGTTTCATCAGGTCCAGGCTGGCGATAATGCCAGTGAGCATATTGTTGAAATCATGGGCGATGCCGCCCGTCAATTGCCCTACCGCCTCCATTTTTTGCCCGTGGCGCAGGGCTTCCTCAGCACGGGCCCGCTCCTGTATCTCGAGCTGCAATTGCATATTGGCCTCGGCCAATGCCCGGGTACGCTCGGCCACACGCTCCTCAAGGGTTTCGTTAAGCTCAAGCAAAGCTTGTTCGGTGGCGCTGGCCTGCAAGCGTTGGTGGCGCCTTGAACTCTTGATTGGCATGGTAGGTCCTGAATTTGAATCTGTAAGTCGGTCTGTTTAAGGCCGCATACCGGTACAAGGCTGTCAGCCTTGCTGCAAAGCCCGGTCTTGACCGTGCGACTAAGGTCGAATGAGGCTCCAGCTTAGCCTTTCGTACAATTGCGCCCCTTTTTTTGATTGAGGACGCTCACTTTGTATCCGAGCGTGTCTTCGGTCGTTTTCACCCTGCCAATGATTGGCTGCTGGAGCTTGTACATGGTTCATCCTTTTTCATTGTTGGCGCATCGCCGGGTAGCACACTTGGGCGCGCTGGCAGTGTGTGCCGGCTTTGCCGCACCGTCACAGGCCGGCGGCTTTTTTGAAGACAGCAGCGCCAGACTGGAAGCACGTACGGTGTACTTCAATCGCGATTTTCGCGATGGTAGCAGCTCAAACCCCCAGGGCGCCTCCAAGCGCGATGAAACGGCGCAAGGGTTTATCCTCAATCTGCAATCGGGCTATACCGAGGGCACCGTCGGTTTTGGCCTGGATGCACTGGGCATGCTGGGCCTGAAGCTGGATTCCAGCCCGGCCGACAGCAATAGTGGCCTGCTGCCTTCGACCGGCAGCGACCCGCGTCGTTCCAAGGATCAGTACGCCAAATTTGGCCTGACAGCAAAAATGCGCGTATCCGACACCGTGCTCAAATACGGCGCGCTGCTGCCTGATCTGCCGTTGCTCAAATACAATGATGGCCGTTTACTGCCAAACATGTTCAATGGCGCCATGCTGGTATCCCAGGAAATCAGGGATCTCAAGTTCATGGCCTCGCGCCTTGACCGTTATACCGCCCGGGACTCCACCGACTCCCAGGACCTGCGCCTGAACTGCAAAAACAAGCGTTATGGCTGCAATATCACCGCTGATCACTTCAGCATGTATGGTCTGGACTACAAGGTTAACGAGCATCTGACTGCGCAATACCACTACGGTGAATTGCAGGATATCTATCGCCAGCAGTTTGTCGGTTTGCAGGCCAATCAACCGGTCGGTCCGGGTGTGTTGTCCGCCGATGTGCGCTTGCTGAAAAGTGATGACTCGGGTTCGGCCAAAGCTGGCACTATCGACAACCGCGCATTGGGCGCCATGCTCGGCTATGCACTGGGCGGGCACAAGATCAGTGCTGGCTGGCAGCGCATGAACGGCGATACTTCAATGCCGTACCT
This sequence comes from Pseudomonas sp. FSL R10-2964, assembly GCF_009600035.1. Lineage (NCBI taxonomy): Bacteria > Pseudomonadati > Pseudomonadota > Gammaproteobacteria > Pseudomonadales > Pseudomonadaceae > Pseudomonas > Pseudomonas sp. FSL R10-2964. Next base: position 19,907 of record NZ_WIWH01000029.1, read on the forward strand.
GGATGGCAGCAACCCGTATCTGGTCAACTACCTGCAGGTCAACGACTTTGCCAACGCTCAGGAGCGTTCCTGGCAACTGCGTTACGACTACGACTTCAAGGCCATCGGCATCGACGGTCTGTCGTTCCTGGCCCGTTATGTCAACGGCGACCATATCAAGGTGGTGGGCAGCAGCGAAGAGGGCAAGGAGTGGGAGCGTGACAGCGAGCTGAAATACATCGTGCAAAGCGGTACGTTCAAGGACGTCAGCCTGCGCTTGCGTAATGCCACCTACCGCACCAACTACTCCCAGTTTGCCCGTGACGTGGATGAGACCCGTTTGATCGTCAGCTATAACCTGTCGATCTGGTAAGGGCTGTAGCCGCTGAGGAGCGAAGCGAGGCGGCGATGGGTTGCGCAGCGACCCTGAAATATTGAAGGTCCTGCGGCCCTTATCGCTGCCTCGTTCGCTCCTCTGCGGCTACAACGGTTATAGCAGCTGTTCGCGGTAGGGCAGGTCCGGGCCGGTTTTACTGCAGGTCAGGGCTGCGGCACGGCTGGCGAAGTCGAGCAGGGCGTCCAGTTGCACCGCACTCAGGCCCTGTATGCCTTTGATCGAGTCCAGCCCATGCCCGGTCAACCATGCAATCACTGCGGCCTGGAAGGTATCCCCCGCGCCCACGGTATCGGCTACATCCACCAGGCTGGCGGGCACCGAACGCTGGCCATGTTCGCGACTGAACACACTGGCGCCCTGGCTGCCCCGGGTTAAAAACACCAGTTGGCAACGATGGTTGAGCCATGACCGGGCGATCTGCTGCGCGTCCTGTCCCGGGTACAGCAGCTCCAGGTCTTCATCGCTGACCTTGATCACATCGGCATAGGGGATCAGTTCCTTGATCCGCTGACGCCAGCGTTCGATGTCCGGCTCTGGATTAAGGCGCACATTGGGGTCAAGGCTGATCAGCCGTTGCCCGCTCTCGCGCTTGACCAGTGCCAGCAACGTATCGCCCACCGGCTGCACCACCAACGAAAAAGACCCCACATGCACACCCCGCACCTCGGGCCCCAGCAGCGGCAGGTGATGGGCGTGCAATTGCCGGTCGGCGCAGCCTTCACCGCGAAAGCTGTAGGCGGGCGAGCCGTTGGCATCCAGCGCGACCATGGCCAGCGTGGTGGGCGCGTCCAGATCATGCAGGTATCGCGTGCTCACGCCTTCATTCACCAGCACCTGTTTCAGCCGCTGGCCCAGGTAGTCGGTCGACAGCCCGGCAAACAGTGCCGTGTCGACGCCCAGGCGGCGCAGGCCCACCGCCACGTTGAAGGGTGAGCCGCCAGCAATGGCCTTGAAGTCCACCTGGCCCGTCGGCGTACTCTCAGGCGACCGGGCAAAAAAATCGAATAAGGCTTCTCCGCATACCAGATACATAACATTTACTCGGTTAAGGCTGCGACCTGTAGTCGGTAGCGTTGATAGAAGTGCTCGTAGGCCCGGACGTTATCGGCCTCGGGCCGGGTTTCACCCGCAGGATCCAGGCGCACGCAACGCCGGCACAGATCAGCCAGTGTCGGTGAGTCAGCAGCCACACACCAGGCAGCCTGAATTGCAGCCCCCAGTGCGGCTGCTTCGCTCTGCTCAGGGCAGACTACCGGGGTGGCCATGATATCGGCCACTAACTGGCGCCACAGGGGGCTTTTTGAACCGCCGCCTACCAGGCGGATGACGTGGCTTTGCAGGCCGTTGCGGCGCAGCAGATCGAGGCCGTAGCGCAAGCCATAGGTGGTGCCTTCAATGGCTGCGCGGCACAGATTGGCCTGGGTCATGTTGGTCAGTGTAAGGCCCTGAAAATTTCCGGTGGCATCGGGCAGGGCAGGCACCCGCTCGCCGTTGAGGAAGGGCAGCAGACTGACGCCCTCTGCGCCTGCGGGTGCCTGCCTGGCCATATGGTTGAAACCCTCCAGAGACAAGCCGAACAGCTCGCGCACGGCACCGGTGACATTGGTCAGGTTCAGGGTACAGATCAGCGGCAGCCAGCCGCCGGTGCTCGAGCAGAAGTTGGCCACTGAGGCCTCAGGGCGGGCCTGTGGCTGCGGGTCAAAGGCATACACCGTACCCGACGAGCCCAGGCTCATGGTGATGATTCCGGGTTCGATATTGCCGGTGCCAATGGCTGCCATCATATTGTCGCCGCCCCCGCTGGAAACCACGGCATCGGGGTTCAGTCCCAGCAACTGCGCGATAAGCGGGCGGATACGCCCGACCGGTTGGCGGGGCTCGATCAGCTCGGGCAGCGCCTGCTCCAGATGGCCGTCGGGATCGATATGATGCAACAGTTCGCGATCCCACTGGCGAGTGCGCACGTTGAAATAACCGGTGCCGGACGCATCACCGTATTCGCTGCAGCAGCGTCCGGTCAGCCAGAAATTCAGGTAGTCATGGGGTAACAGGATATGGGCAGTGCGTGCCAAAATCTGAGGATGATGGTGTTTTGTCCAGAGCAGCTTGGAGACCGTGTAGCCTGGCGCGATCACCAGGCCCAGCCGCTCCAGGGAGCCGGTTTCGCCGCCCAGCCATTCTAACAGTTGGTTGTTTTCGCCAGTTGACTCGGTGTCACACCACAGTTTGGCCGGGCGCAATACATCGCCTTGGCTATCGAGCAGCACCAGCCCGTGTTGTTGTGCGGACACGCCTATGCCCTGAATCTGCTGGCCGCTGATGCCGGCTTGGGTCAGGGCCTGGCGGGTGGCGTGTTGCAATGCATCCAGCCATTGCCCGGGATCCTGCTCGCGCCGCCCCTGTGCGCCCTGGATTAACGTGTGTGGGGCGCTGCCCAGCCCGAGCACCTGGCCGGACTCGCTGTCGAGGATCAGGGCCTTGGTGCCCTGGGTGCCGCAATCGATGCCCAGGTATAAGTGGGTTGTGCTCATGGGAACCTGCTCTTAGCCAGATCAAAAGCCTCTAACAGACCCTTTTCGCAGGGATAAGGGACTGATCGGGGATAACGGTGCACTTGCGACTGCTCAATTCAGCACCCTCTGCCAGAGAGGGCTGGGTGGGCTTCAAAGATGAAGCAGATTTTCCAGGGTTTTGCTCACCCCGACATCACGCAAGCTGTTCAGGCACCACTCGAACGCAGCCACAAACTCGGCAGACCGGGGAATGGCGCCGCCAAAGATCTCTTCAACGCTCAATAATCGCTGCACGATCAACTCATCATCCGCCACCAGGGCCTGACAAAACTCCGCTCGCGGGTCGGGAATGGCATAGTGCAGCCCATTTTCATCAACTCCCTTGAGATACAGCGCCCAGGCTGCAACCACCAGTGCCGCACGTTTCAACTCGCCACCATCGCTGATCAGCCGGTTGATGGCAGGCACGGTGAACTTGGGAAGCTTCGACGAGCCATCCGAGCACACGCGCTCCAACTGGTCGGCAATGGCCTGATTGGAAAAGCGTTCCACCAGGGTGTTCTTGTAGGCCGTCAGGTCAATGCCGGGCACCGGCGCCAGTTGCGGCGTTACGTCCTGATCCATGTAGGCACGCATATACGTCACGAACAGGGGATCGCCCATGGTTTCGTGAACAAACCGATAGCCCTTGAGGAACCCCAGGTACGTCAATGCCAGATGACTGCCATTGAGCAGTTTGATTTTCATCTCTTCATAAGGCGTGACGTCGTCGGTGAGCTGTACGCCCACGGTTTCCCATGCCGGGCGGCCGCAGGCAAATTTGTCTTCGAGTACCCACTGGATAAACGGCTCGCAGACCACCGGCCAGGCGTCGTCTATACCCAGTTGGTCATGCAGTTGCAAACGATGGGCGTTACTGGTCATGGGCGTGATGCGATCCACCATGGCATTTGGAAAGCTGACATTGGCAGCGATCCAATCATGTAGTTCAGCACCGCGCAGCGCGGCAAAAGCCAGCAGGGCCTTGCGCGCGACAGCGCCGTTGTGGGGCAGGTTATCGCAGGACATCAGGGTAAAGCCCCGGATACCGCTGGCCTGGCGTCGGGCCAGGGCGGCGCATAGCACACCAAACACGGTTGTCGGTGCTTCGGGGTGGGTGAGGTCGTGCTGGATCTGTGGCAGTGCAGACATAAATTCGCCGCTGCTGTCATCGATGCAATAGCCGCCCTCGGTGATGGTCAGCGAAACGATGCGAATGGCCGGGCTGGCCAGCTTGTCGATCAGTGCATTGATGCCGTCTTCGGCCAGCAGCATGCCGCTGATAGAGCCGATGATGCGGCTTTGGGTGTCGTCGCTGTCGCCCAGTTCGAACAGGGTATAGAGGTAGTCTTGACCGGCCAGAGCGTCGCGCACCTTGCGGTCTTCGCCCCGCAGACCGATGCCGCAGATGCTCCAGTCCAGATCCTGGCCCCGGTTCATCAGGGCATCGGTGTAGTACGCCTGGTGGGCGCGATGAAATCCGCCCACGCCGATGTGGGCAATGCCCTGCCGGGTATCGCTGCCAAGGTAGGTGGGTTTGGCCACCAGGTTGGTAAGGGTGTCGAGGTTTCGGCGATTGAGTTTCATGGGGCAATCTCGTGGGTTCAGGCAGCTGCGCGCAATGGACGGGTCAGGGCCAGGCCCCCGGCATCGAATAAATGGCAATGTTCACTGTCCAGGTGCAACTGCAACTGCTCGCCATAGCGGCTGGCCATATCACCGCGCACGCGCATGGTCAGCGGTTCACCGCAGGCAGTATTGACGTGGCAATAGGTGTCGCTGCCCAAGCGCTCGCCGACATCGGCAGTCACGCTCAGGGTGCACTCACCGGGTTTGGCCAGGTTCAGGTGCTCCGGACGAATGCCCAGGGTGACCGGGCTGCCCAGGCTCAGCGCAGGGCTGCTCAGGGGTAACTGGATACGGGCGCCAGCGTCCAGCTCGACTTCGCAACCCTGGCTGTCAACGCGGCTGATCCGGCCTTTCAAAAAGCCCATTTTCGGTGTGCCGAGAAAGCCTGCAACAAACAGGTTGGCGGGGTGGTGATACAGCTCCAGCGGTGAGCCAACCTGTTCGATCCTGCCGCCATTGAGCACCACCACCTTGTCGGCCAGGGTCATGGCTTCGACCTGATCGTGGGTCACGTAGATCATGGTTGCTTGCAGTTCCTGATGCAGGCGTGCCAGTTCCAGACGCATTTGCACCCGCAGCGCGGCATCGAGGTTGGACAACGGCTCATCAAACAGGAAGATCTTGGGGTTGCGAACAATCGCCCGGCCAATGGCCACGCGCTGACGCTGACCACCGGACAGGTGTTTGGGCTTGCGCTCAAGTAAGGGTGCCAGTTCCAGAATGCGGGCGGCTTCGTTGACCTTTTTTGCCACTTCGGCCTTGGGCACGCCTGCCAGGTCGAGGGCAAACGACATATTTTTGCGCACGCTCATATGCGGGTACAGAGCGTAGGTCTGAAATACCATGGCCAGATCGCGCTTGGCCGGGCTGACTTGAGTGATATCGCGCCCGTCCAGCTCGATGGTGCCGTCCGTCACTTCCTCAAGCCCGGCAATCAGGCGCAGCAGTGTGGATTTACCGCAGCCCGACGGCCCGACAAATACCACGAACTCACGGTCGTTGACCTCAAGATCAATGCCTTTGATGATCGAGAAACCTTCAAAGCCCTTGTGCAGATTGTTGATTCTCAGGTTGGCCATAGTGGGCCTCCAATCAGTATTTTTATTTGACTGCGCCGAAGGACAAACCGCGCACCAGTTGCTTCTGGCTGATCCAGCCAAAAATCAGGATCGGTGCGCAGGCCAGGGTCGAAACGGCCGACAACTTGGCCCAGAACAGGCCCTCGGGGCTGGAGTAGGACGCGATCAGTGCAGTCAGAGGCGCGGCGCTGGAAGAGGTCAGGTTCAGTGACCAGAACGCTTCGTTCCAGCACAGGATCAGCGACAGCAGCAGGGTTGAAGCCAGGCCGCCCTTGCTGATCGGCAGCAATACGCGCACCACCTCCTGCCACAGCGTGGCGCCGTCCAGCCGTGCGGCTTCGAGGATGTCTTTGGGAATATCCTTGAAGTAGGTGTAAATCATCCACACCACGATCGGCAGGTTGATCAGGGTATAGATGATGATCAGTGCCGCCCGTGTATCCAGCAGGCCAAAGCTCTTGGCCAGCAGGTAGATGGGCATCAGTACACCCACTGGCGGCAGCATCTTGGTGGAGAGCATCCACAGCAGCGTGCCCTTGGTGCGCTTGGTTTCGTAGAACGCCATCGAGTAGGCCGCCGGGATAGCGATCAGCATGCACAGGGCCGTGGCAGTGAACGAGATCACCACCGAGTTCCAGGCGAAGTGAAAGTAACCGCTGCGCTGTTCGATATGCAGGTAGTTCTCCAGCGTGGGCGTGAAAATGAACTGGGGCGGCGTGGCAAAGGCGTCGAGTTCGGTTTTAAAACTGGTCAGGAGCATCCAGAAGATCGGGAAAAAGATCAGGATGGCGATGGCCCAGGCCAGGGTGCCCAGCAGCAGGCTTTGCAGGCGGCGCGATTGTTGAAGTGTCATCACTGAGCCCTCACGGCTTGTCTGTCAGGTTTTTGCCGAGCATGCGCACCAGAATGATGGCGGCAATATTGGCGATGACCACGGCGATCAAACCGCCGGCCGAGGCCATGCCCACGTCGAACTGCACCAGCGCCTGGTTGTAGATCAGGTACGCGAGGTTGGTGGATGCATAGCCCGGGCCGCCGTTGGTGGTGGTAAAGATTTCGGCGAACACCGACAACAGAAAGATGGTCTCGATCATCACTACGACGGCAATGGGGCGCGCCAGATGGGGCAAGGTCAGGTGCCAGAAAATCGCGATGGGGCCGGCACCGTCCAGGCGCGCGGCTTCTTTTTGTTCCTGGTCCAGAGACTGCATGGCGGTCATCAGAATCAGGATCGCGAAGGGCAGCCATTGCCACGACACAATGATGATGATCGACAGCAGCGGGTAGTGCGCCAGCCAGTCCACCGGCTGGGCGCCAAACAACTTCCACACGGCGGCCAGGACGCCGGATACCGGATGGAAAATCAGATTTTTCCAGATCAGCGCGCCCACGGTCGGCATGATGAAAAACGGCGAGATCAACAGCACCCTTACGATGCCGCGGCCCATGAATTCGCTGGCTTCGAGCAGGGCGCTGATCAGTACGCCGAGCACCACGCTGATCAGCAGCACACTGCCAACCAGCAGCAAAGTGTTGGTTGCGCCGGGCAGGAAGCCCGAATCGGTGAGGAAGTAGGTGAAGTTCTCCAGCCCCACGAACTGGTTTTCGCCGGGATAGAGCAGGTTGTAGCGGATCAGTGAAAAGTACAGGGTCATCCCCAGTGGCACGATCATCCACAGCAACAGAAGCGCCACAGAGGGCGTTACCAGAAACCAGCCGGGATTGAACAGGCGCGGACGCCGCCCCGTTGGCGGGGCGTCGAGCGCGGCAATAACAGTCGAAGTCGTCATCGTCAATACACCTGAATTGCTTTGCGTGGGAGCGAGCCTCCTCGTGAAGGAGTCGACGCGGTATTCGCGAGAAGGCTCGCTCCCACAGACCAGAGTTTGGTGTTGGCAGTGCTACTTGGGGTAACCCGCCCGCTTCATTTCGCGCTCGGTGCTCTGCTGGGCCGCGGCCAGTGCCTGGTCCACGGTGGTCTGGCCAATCAGCGCGGCACTGAACAGCTTGCCAACCTGGGTGCCCACCGCCTGGAACTCCGGAATGGTGACCAACTGGATACCCACATAAGGGACGGGCTTGAGGGTCGGGTCCTGAGGGTTGGCAACTTTCAAGGACTCGAGGGTGACCCTGGCAAAGGGTGCAGCTTTCAGGTACGCCTCGGTGTAGGTCGAGGCCCGGGTGCCCGGGGGTACATTGGCAATGCCGTCTTTTTCCGCCACCAAAGCACCGTATTCTTTGGACGTGGCCCAGGTGCTGAATGTCCTGGCGGCGTCCTTGGCTTTGGAACTGGTGGGTATGGCCAGTGCCCAGGAGTACAGCCAGGCACTGCCTTTATCGGTCACAGCATGGGGGGCGAAGGTAAAGCCGACATGCTCGGCGACCTTGCTCTGGCTACTGTCGGTGACAAACGAGCCAGCAACACTGGCATCGACCCAGATCGCACATTTGCCGCTGTTGAACAGCGCCAGGTTTTCGTTGAAACCATTGCTGGTCGCACCCGGCGGGCCTGAGGCTTTCAGTGTGCCGACATAAAAATTCAAGGCATTTTGCCACTCGGCCCCGTTGAACTCCGGTTGCCATTGTTCATTGAACCAGCGCGCGCCGTAGGCGTTGGCGATGGTGCTGATCAGCGCCATGTTTTCACCCCAGCCCGCCTTGCCGCGCAGGCAGATGCCGTATTGTTCCTGGTCAGGTTTGTTGAGGGTGCGGGCAAAGCCGGCGATCTGCTCCCAGGTGGGATGCTCGGGCATGCTCAGCCCGGCATCCTTGAACAGGTCGGTACGGTAATAGGTCATCGAGCTTTCGGCATAAAACGGCAGGGCATAGAGCGTGCCCTTGACGGACAGGCCGTCGCGAACCGACGGGAACACATCGTCGATGGCATAGGTGGCGGGCAGATCGGTCATGGGCTCAAGCCAGCCCTTGGCACCCCAGAGTGCGGCTTCGTACATGCCGATGGTCAGCACGTCAAATTGTCCGCCCTGGGTGGCAATGTCCGTGGTCAGGCGCTGGCGCAATACGTTTTCTTCCAGCACCACCCAGTTGAGCTTGATCTCGGGGTGCTCGCTCTCGAAGGTTTTCGCCAGCTTTTGCATGCGGATCATGTCGCTGTTGTTGACCGTGGCGATGGTCAGGGTTTGCGCGCCTGAACTGATGCCGCTCAGGGTCATGCACGTGGCGACACATAACGCTTTGACAGGGATATTCATTGAGCACTCCACTTCAGCGGCCTGGCGGCTTTTGAAGGACGGTTATTGTTTTTATAGCGGCTCGCACGGGGCAAGCGCCTGGGCCGATTACAGCCCTCAATCACCGGCGTGACAAATCACAGGAAGCACATCAATCGATACTATTTTGCACTGCGCAGGCGTTCACCCGGCGCACGCTGGTTTTGCTCGGTCAAACGCTGCACCGCCAGGCGACGATAGTGTGACGGGGTCATTCCTTTGAGTTGCTGAAAGCGACGGTTGAAGTTGGAAATATTGTTGAAACCTGACTCGAAACACACATCTGTGACGGGCTTTTGACCATCGGCCAGTAACTCGCAGGACTTGCTGATGCGTAGCCGATTGACGAACTCGATGAAGCAGCGCCCTGTGGCTTGCTTGAATACGCGGGAAAAATAGGTGGGCTTCATGCCCATGTAGTCGGCGACTTCTTCTAGCGGCAGCTCGCGGGTGTAGTGGCTGAAGATATAGTCGACAGCCCGGTTGGTGCGGTCGATGGTCTGCTCGTCGGCCAGATTTCCGGCGGTGACCCCAGACAGCAGCTGGTAGTCATCACAGCCGGCCAGCAGTTCCAGCAGGATCAGGAAATGGCCAAGCCGGGTGATGCCGCTGGAGCCGGCAATTGCCTGCATCAGGTCCATAGCCTTGCGGATCGTGGCTTTACAGCGGAACTCGATCCCATGGCGCGCCCGTTCAAGCATTGGCGTGAGGGACTTGAGTTCGGTGAGTACCGAGGCGGCGCCCTCAAGCAGTTCATCGGTGAAGTTGACCAGCATGTCGCGGGTGGGTACCACCTCGTCACCGGCCACCTGGCTGATCCAGTTATGAGGCAGGTTGGGCCCGGTGAGGAATAATGTTTCGGGGTGGAAATTACCGATATAGTCGCCCACAAACACCTTGCCGCTGCTGGCAACGATCAGATGCAACTCGTATTCCTTATGGAAGTGCCAGCGCACCAGCGGACAGGGGAAGCCATGCTGGCGATAGATGATCGACAGGCCATTGTGGTCGTCCATCAGTTCGTAGGACGGGTCTGTGGCGCGGGCGGGGCGGGTCATGGGCTGGGCCGTCGTCAGTCTTGTTATGGCGTGGATCATGCCGGTTCCTGCGGTTAAGTCCAGTCAGATTTGAGGGTATTACAGGATGAAAACACTGTTGTTGATCGGTATCGGCGCCGGAGACCCGGAGCACATCACCGTCCAGGGGATCAACGCGCTGAATCGCGCCAATGTGCTGTTTGTGCTCGACAAGGGCCAGGCCACCGAAGACCTGGTGCGCATGCGCCTGCAGATCTGCCAGCGCTATATCCGTGAGCCGGGCTACCGTGTGGTGCAGGTCAACGACCCGCAGCGTGACAGCTCAACGGCGTGCTACACCGATGGCGTCGAGGATTGGCACCAACAGCGGGCCGAAGTGTTTACCCACTTGATCGAAGACCAACTGGCCGATGGCGAATGCGGGGCTTTTCTGTTGTGGGGCGACCCGGGGCTGTATGACAGCACCTTGCGTATTCTCGACCGTGTCCGGGCCGGGGGCTGCAGCGACTTCGAGCATGAGGTGATCCCCGGTATCAGCAGTGTGCAGGCCCTTGTCGCCCGCCATCGCATTGCGCTCAACACTATCGGCCAGCCGATCCGCATCACCACCGGACGCAAGCTGGTGGCCGAGGATCTGGATAATGTCGTGGTCATGCTCGACGCACATTGTGCCTTTGAAGCCTTTGTCGAAGAAAATGTCGATATCTATTGGGGCGCCTATATCGGCACTGCGGACGAGGTTCTGATCGCGGGCAAACTGAGCGAAGTGTGCGAGCAGATCAAGCAGGCCCGCAGTACTGCCCGAGCAAGCAAGGGCTGGATAATGGACACGTATCTGCTGCGCAGGCGCACCCGCCTGAGTGAATAGGCAGTTGCGTCGAAGTCTTTTTCGTACATGTTTTGTAGAATTAGATTATGGCGTCAAGTTGATACAACTGCCTACAGTTCGGCTCCTGTATTGCGTCGTTTACATGAGTCAGCTATGAAAGCCCATCTTGCCTGTTTGCGTTGTTACCGTGGGTTGTTGTGTGTCCTGCTTTTTGCAGCATGGGGGCTTGTGATGCCGGGCCCTGCCAATGCCACTGGCAGAGCCAGTTTTGCTGTCGCTCAGGGTACCTTCGATGTGAACCGGGCAACCCTTGAGGTGTTCTTGCTACGGCCCGGCAAAGCGCCCTTGTTGCTCAGTGGCGGTGCATTCAGGCAGGACAGCGAGGTCACTGAACTGGCTTCCGACAGCTGGATGATTAGCCAGGAGGGGAATCAATACCGGGTCGACATCAAGGTTGAGGACGACAGGTTGCGCGTTTCGATACAGGCGTCCCGCCCTGCAAGCTTGCGTTGGCCGCGCCTGCAAACCGACATTCGCGCCTACGCCATTCCTTTTGGCGAGGGTAGCTATATACCGGCCAATGACCCCGGCTGGCTTAACTGGCTGGTCAAGCGCTACTCCGGCGGGCAGTTGCTGGGTGAGTTGAGCATGCCGTTCTGGACTCAATTGCACGAGGACCTGTCGGTCACCTGGATAGTAGAAACGCCCTTCGACACCCTGTTTAGTATCAAGCGAGTCAAAAACACTGCGGTGCCGCAATTGCAGCATGACTTCAACCGGCTTGCACCTGATGCGCCCTTTGTGATCAGCATCGCCCCCGGCCCTGCACAACCGTTATATGGCGCAGGGCTATATCGCAAATGGCTCAAGAGCAACGGCCAGTTCGTTTCACTGACAGATAAAATTCGTGCGGTGCCGCAAACTGCCCTGCTCGGCGGTGCACCCCATATCTACGTTTGGGACGCAGGGCCGCTGAAAACCACAGACGTCCTCAACTGGGCAAGCTTTATCACGGCTTTTGACCGGGCGCGCCGTACCCCCGGGCATCTGGCTGCCAGTTTATGGGCAAGCTTTGATCCGCAAACCCGCAGCGTATTTGACATGAGTTTGTCGAGTACGCGCTCACGGCTACGAATGGTTTCACCGTTCAATCAACTGCAACTGGTTCGTGCCATCAACCAGGGAATGCGGCAGGTTGTAGCGGTACCCGCCAAGGAACCTCTGGACGGGGGGCATGATCCGGCTGGCGAGGTGCTGTGGGGGCAGGCAGCCAGAACTCAGCTGGTCGAGGCTTTCGGGCCTTACCTGTTACCGGCCGAGCGCTGGGGAGGAGGGCTGTCTGTGGATACGGTCAACGCGCTCAAACAAGCCGGGCTCACCCGTGCCTGGCTGGGTGCCAAGGACTGGCTTGATGCATTCTGGCACCCGCAGGCTGTGGCATTGGCCAAGCAAGCCGGGTTTCTGGTGGCGGTGTACGACAACTACGCAGACGCTCATGCACCCGCCGAACCGGAAACCTGGGCCGCTGCGCAAATGGGCGCGAACCTGGCCAGTGCAGGGCAGCATGATGCGAGCGGTGCTTCGAGCAAGGGGTTTAATGGCATTGGCGTCTTTGCCAATCCCCGGGAGGCCCAGGACTATGCGCGCCAGCGCATCAAGGCTGTGGCAGGTGCTGCCGGGCTCAACAGCTATTTTCTCGATGTCGATGCTGCGGTCACTGCACAGGCGGACTACACCCCCGGCCGGGAAACCAGTGAAAGTGAAAATGCCCGGGTGATTGCCCGGCGCCTGGATTACCCGGGCGAGTCGTTGGGGCTGGTCACGGGCAGCGAGGGGGCGGTTTCTCCGTTTGCAGCCAATATTGCCTACAGCCACGGCATTGCCACACAACCATTCGACTGGACCGACCCTGACATGTCCGGTAATCAACAGTCACCTTTCTTTGTAGGGCAGTACTGGCCCCCGGAGACGCCAACACTGTTTTTCAAGACTGTTCCGATCAAACGGCAACTGGCAACTTATGTCCGCTCCTGGAAGTACCGCTTGCCGCTTTACCAAATGGTGCTTCACGACAGTCTGGTCAGCACGCATCACTGGGCCTACCCATCGTTGAAATTTTCCAATGAGCAGCAGAACACGGCACTGCTGCAGCTGTTGTACATGACGCCGCCCATGTACCACCTCAATGCCGCCGTGCTGGAGCGCGACTTGCCCTTTATCGCGGCCTACAACGAGGTTTTTTCGCCCTTGCATCAACGGCTTTTTACCCAGGCACTGGTTGATTTTCAGGTGCTCAGTGCAGACCGGAGCCTGCAGCGCACGGTGTTTGATGATGGAACCCGAATTACGGTCAATTTCAATCCAGACAAGGCGCAAAGTGCCGACGCCATGCAATTTGCGCCAATGTCGGCAAGCGTCCAGATACCGGGCGAAAAAGACCGCATCATCATGATTGCCGAGATGTTCAAGGCGACGCGACTGGCACAGCCCTAGTCAAACCGTTCGATTCTTTGCCTCGATCCACTGCGACATGTACTGGGTACTTTTATGCTGGTGATGGCGCAGCATGGCACCGGTGAAGTTGTTGCGCCGATGCTGTTGCAGGCCGGCGCGGCAGGCTTCGATGCACTCGACCAGAGCCGGGCCGTGGGTACTTTGCAAATAGCGCTGCGCCAGTAGTGCCGTTCCGTGCTGCTGGGCCTGATGCCAGGCGTCAGGGCTCTGATACAGCTGCACCGCAGCGGCAGCAATCGCACTGGCACTCTGTTCGATGGCACCTGCCCACGGCAGGTCGCCATGCATGCCTTCGGCGCCTACGGGAGTTGTGACGTTGGGCGTGCCGCAGAGCATGGCATCGGCGATTTTGCCCTTGATTCCTGCACCAAAACGCAGGGGGGCCATGCAGATCCGCGCATTGCTCATCACCTCAAGCGCATCTTCGGCCCAGTTGAGCACGTGAAAACCCTGTGCCGGGTTGTGCAGCGCAGTGGCCTTGGGCGGGGTGTAAGCACCATAGACATGCAATTGCGCCGTGGGCAGTTGCTGACGGATCAATGGCCAGATCGCGGTTTTCATCCAGAGCACGGCATCCCAGTTGGGGGCATGACGGAAATTGCCGATGCTCAGGAAATGCTGGCGCTGGTCAAAGGGTACGAACTGCGCAGGTACGCTGTCGACCATCAACGGGCACCAGTGCAGCAGGGCTCGGGGCACCTTGAAGTGCTCTACGAGCAGATCGATTTCGTATTCGGAAATCATCAGGTTCAAGTCGCATCGATAAATCGCCGCGATCTCCCGTTGCGCCAGATCGGTAACGGCCATCTGCTCGAAGGTCTCCCGTTGTGCCGGGGCGAACAGGCTGCTGAAATCATCAGTGTCGGCGTCAAGTTTGAGGCGCGCCTTGAGCTGTTGCTGGCGGGCGTCGCGCAGGCTTTGCAGGTCGGAGGTTTCCAGTACGCGCAGGGCCTGCGGGCAATGCTTCTCCACGCGCCAGCCGAACTGCTCTTCCATCATGAAGCGGTCGAACAGCACGATATCCGGGGCCAGCTCGGTGATGAAGGTATCGAAGCTGCTGTTATTGAGCGCGATACTGACTTCATCAATGCCCAATGTCGCCAGATCAGCCTTGTGTTCGCCAATGCCTGCCGGGCTGCTGAAGGTGATGTGCCAGCCTTGCTGCAAGAAACTTTCGATGATCTGCATCATGTGTCCGCCCGCCGCCGAAGAGCGGGGCTCGGGCCACACGTAGCCAATAATCAGGACGCGGGTTGGGCGAGTGGACGGCATGGGCAGATCCTTGAAGCGCTGTGGCTGATAAAAGGCGGTAATTAGAACACAAGTTGCCTACAACACCTGTGGTCGCTGCCTCTTACCTTGTGAGCGGCTACAGGAATACTGCACCTGTGGGAGCGAGCCTGCTCGCGAAGGTCGTTCGCGAGCAGGCTCGCTCCCACAATAGGTCAGGGTATCTAAACGTATCTGTGTTGACCTGTTACAAAGCACTGCGTAGCCTTGCGCGTTCGAGGTTCTTCGCAGCGCGAAGCTAAGAAGGGAACGCGGTATGCCGCGGCTGCCCCCGCAACTGTAAACGGTCGTTGATCTTGCAATGCCACTGCTTCACAGGCGGGAAGGCGCAAGGTAGGTATCAGCCGTAAGCCAGGAGACCTGCCTCGTAACAGATTCTTACTTCAACCGGGCGGGGTGATCCGGTGGCGAAGACTGACCGCGCACTGCTTGCGGCCGTCGTCCCGTATGCCCGCCGTTTTGCCAAAGGGCATCCGATGAAAACACTGGCCAAAACCCCCGTCACTATCGTTACCGGCTTTCTCGGTTCGGGCAAGACTACCTTGCTGCGTCATATGCTGGACAACGCCAACGGCCGTCGCATTGCAGTGATCGTCAACGAATTCGGCGAACTGGGTATCGATGGCGAAATCCTCAAGCAATGCGCTATTGGCTGCACCGAAGAAGAGGCCAAGGGACGCGTCTATGAACTGGCCAATGGCTGCCTGTGCTGCACGGTGCAGGAAGAATTCTTCCCGGTGATGCGTGAGCTGGTGGCGCGCCGTGGCGATATCGACCATATCCTTATCGAAACCTCGGGCCTGGCCCTGCCAAAGCCGTTGGTTCAAGCCTTCCAGTGGCCGGAAATCCGCAGCGCCTGCACAGTTGACGCGGTGATTACCGTGGTCGACAGCCCGGCGGTGGCGGCTGGCACTTTCGCGGCCTTCCCGGATCAGGTAGATGCCCAGCGCAAGCTCGACCCTAACCTGGACCACGAGTCGCCGCTGCACGAGTTGTTTGCTGACCAACTGGCCAGTGCCGATCTGGTGATTCTCAACAAGGTTGACTTGATCAGCCCTGAAGACCTTGCCCGTGTACGTGCCGAAGTGGCTGAAGAACTGCCACCGGCGGTCAAGATCATCGAAGCCAGCAGCGGTCGCTTGCCGCTGGACGTGCTGCTGGGCCTGGAGACGGGTTCGGAAGACCATATCGATGGCCGCCACAGCCATCACGACCATCATCACGATGGCGATGATGACCACGACGACCACGATCACGATGCCTTCGACTCGATCTCTATCGAGCTGCCTCAGGCAGAGGAGCGCGCGCTGATGGATGCTCTGAGCCAACTGGTGGTCAAGCACGGCATTCTGCGGGTCAAGGGCTTTGCCGCGATTCCGGGCAAACCGATGCGCTTGCTGATCCAGGGCGTGGGCACGCGCTTTGACAAGCACTTTGATCGCGCCTGGGGCAGCGACGAAGCGCGCACCACCAAACTGGTGCTGATCGGCCAGGACCTGGACGCGACCCTGCTCGAGTCCACCCTGCGTACAGCATTGAGCGCCTAAACCATGCATTTGCTCAGGACCCAGCCCGGCGGCTTTGTAGCGGACGACAATATTGCCGACCTCGGCCAGACCCCCGCCGAACTGGTGATCCTGTGCAGCGGTGACTCAAGCCTGGCCCTGCTGGCCGAAGCGGCGCAGCAGTTGCCTGACGATTATCCAAGCCTGCGTCTGGCCAACCCGATGCAGGTGCAAAACCACGGCTCGGTCGACCTGTATGTCGATGAGGTTCTGCAACACGCCAAGGTGATTTTGTTGTCGCTGCACGGTGGCATCGGCTACTGGCGCTACGGCATTGAACGGCTGGTGCAACTGGCTGAACGCGGTGTGACCCTGATTCTGGTGCCGGGCGATGACCGCCCCGACCCGGAACTCAGCGCCCTGAGCACAGTGCCCGTCGAGCAGGCCGAACGGCTCTGGCACTTTTTGCGCCAGGGCGGGCGGCATAACGCCCTGCAGCTTTATCGTTGCCTGGCCAGCCAATGGCTGGGCCGCGACTATGCCTGGGACGAACCGCACACCTTGCCCCGTACTGCCATTTATCATCCGGCCCATTCCAGCCCTGCACTGCAGGACTGGCAAGCCGACTGGCAGCCGGGCCAACCGGTGGCGGCGCTCTTGTTCTATCGCTCGCATTTGCAGGCGGCCAATACGGCATTTGTCGATGTGTTCTGCCAGCGACTGCAGGCGGCAGGGCTAAATCCGCTGCCGATTGCGGTCGCCAGCCTGAAGGAGCCGGGCTGCCTGGCGGTGGTACAGGACTTGCTCGATGAAGTCGGCGCAGGGGTCATTCTCAATACCACCGGGTTTGCCCAGTCCAGCCCGGAAGCTCCGCATTTGCGCCCGTTTCGCCGCAATATCCCGGTGATCCAGGCCATTTGTGCCCAGGACAACCAGCCCGGCTGGCAAGCCAGCGAGCAGGGTCTGGGCCCGCGGGACCTGGCCATGCACATTGCCTTGCCGGAACTGGACGGGCGGATCATCAGCCGGCCGATCAGCTTCAAGGACCTGGCGTGGCGCAGTGAGCGCAGTCAGTCGGATGTGGTGTGTTACAGAGCGCATCCCGAACGGATGGATTTTGTCGCAGAACTGGCACGGCGCTGGGTGGAGCTGGCACGTGTGCCGAACCCGCAAAAGCGTATCGCCCTGATCCTGGCCAACTACCCGACCCGCGATGGCCGTATCGGCAATGGCGTAGGGCTGGATACCCCGGCTGCGGCGCTGAATATTTTGCGCGCCTTGCAGGGCGAAGGCTACCCGGTGGCTGCTGAGCTCCCGGATACCGGCACCGCGTTGATTCAAGCTCTGTTGGGCGGTGTTAGCAACGACCTCGACAGCCTCGACCTACGCCCGTGCCATCAAAGCCTTGGGCTGGATGAATACCAGGCGATGTTTAATCGTCTTCCAGAAGCCAATCGCCAGGCGGTGATTGAGCGTTGGGGCGAGCCACAGCACGACCCGATGTTTCGCAGCGGTCGCCTGATGATTGCCGGGCTGCGTTTTGGCCTGACCTTTGTCGGCATTCAACCGGCGCGGGGATATCAGGTCGATGCCAGTGCGGTCTACCATGACCCGGACCTGGTACCGCCCCATGCTTATCTGGCGTTTTATTTCTGGCTGCGCAACACCTACGGCGCCCATGCGGTGGTGCATGTGGGCAAGCATGGCAATCTGGAATGGTTGCCGGGCAAGGGCGTCGGGCTGTCTGAACACTGCTGGCCGGATGCTATTTTGGGCCCCATGCCCAACGTCTATCCGTTTATCGTCAATGATCCGGGTGAGGGCGCACAGGCCAAGCGCCGGACCCAGGCGGTCATTATTGACCACTTGATGCCGCCGCTGACCCGGGCCGAAACCTATGGCCCTCTGCTTGACCTGGAGCTGCTGGCCGACGAGTATTACGAAGCGCAACTGCTTGATCCGCGCCGGGCGCGGGAGTTGCAACGGGATATTCTCAAGCTGGTGCGCGATACCCATATCGACCGCGAGCTGCAACTGGACGCACACCTCGACAGCGACAGCGATGCCGCAATCTGGCTGCCACGGCTGGATACCTACCTGTGCGACCTCAAGGAATCGCAAATCCGCGACGGCCTGCATATTTTTGGTGAGTCGCCTGCCGGGCGTCTGCGCATCGACACCTTGCTGGCATTGCTGCGCATCCCCCGCGGTGATGGCCGCGGGGCGCAATCAAGCGTGCTGCGGGCGTTGGCCAAAGCCTTCGGGCTGAGTTTTGATCCGCTGGACTGTGCGCTGGCCGAGCCCTGGACGGCACGTCGCCCCGCGCCTTTGCAAGCAGTCAGCGAGGCGCTGTGGCGCACCGCAGGCGATACCCGCGAACGTCTGGAACTGTATGCTGCGCAGCTGATCGAGCAGGCGTTGGCGGGCACGTTGCAATTGCCCGACACAGAGCAATGGAGCGAAGTGCGGGGGATTTTTGAGGCGCTGCTTGGGGTTGTTGCACCGCGTCTGGATGCCTGCGGCCCGGCCGAGATGCAGGGTCTGCTCGATGCTCTGGCGGGGCGTTTTGTCCCTGCCGGCCCCAGTGGTGCACCGAGCCGCGGGCGCCTGGACGTACTGCCTACCGGGCGTAATTTCTTTTCCGTGGATGTACGCAACTTGCCCACCACCACGGCCTGGCGTATCGGTTTTCAGTCGGCCAACCTGATTCTTGAGCGTCATTTGCAGGACCACGGCGATCACCTGCGTCAGCTCGGCCTGTCGGTATGGGGCACTGCGACCATGCGCACCGGCGGTGATGATATCGCCCAGGCCATGGCGCTGATGGGCGTGCGCCCGGTGTGGGCCACGGGTAGCCAGCGGGTGGATGACTTTGAAATCCTCCCGGTGAGCCTGCTGGACCGGCCGCGGGTGGACGTGACCTTGCGTGTATCCGGGTTCTTCCGTGATGCCTTTGCCAATCTTATTCGCCTGTTCGATGCCGCTGTTCAGGCGGTGGCGGCGCTGGACGAACCTGATGACCTGAATCCGCTCGCGGCAAAAGTGCGCAGCGAGCGTGAACAGCTGGAGCGCGAAGGGCTGGCCCCGGAACTGGCGGCCCGTCAGGCGGGCTGGCGGGTGTTTGGTGCCAAACCCGGGGCTTACGGTGCCGGGGTACAGAACGCAATCGATGGGCGTTTGTGGCAAAGCCGCGACGACCTGGCCGAGGTGTATCTGAACTGGGGCGGTTATGCCTATGGCGGCGCCGATGAAGGCACGGCGGCCCGCGGTCAGTTTGCCCAGCGATTGGGGCAGATGCAGGCGGTGGTACAAAATCAGGACAACCGTGAACATGACCTGCTCGATTCCAATGACTACTACCAGTTTCAGGGCGGCATGCTGGCGGCGGTAGAGAGCTTGCGTGGGGAGGCCGCAGCCAGCTACCACGGCGACCACAGCCAGCCGGATCTGCCGAAGATCCGTACGCTCAAGGAAGAGTTGAACCGGGTTATCCGATCCCGTGCGGCCAACCCGAAATGGATAGAAGGGGTCAAACGCCATGGTTACAAAGGCGCATTTGAAATGGCCGCTACCCTGGACAACCTGTTTGCCTTTGATGCAACCACGCACCTGATCGATGATCATCAATATGCATTGCTGGCGGATGCCTATTTGCTGGACCCGGATACCCGTGAGTTTGTGCGTGAGCACAACCCGCATGCCCTGCGCGACATGACCGAACGCATGCTCGAAGCGCAGCAGCGCGGGCTGTGGAGTGAACCGGGGGAGTATCAAGCGGCGCTGGAGAATCTGTTGCTGGATATAGAGGAAGAGTAACCAGGCAACCCTCACCCTAACCCTCTCCCGGAGGGAGAGGGGACTGATCGGGGGATGTTCAGGATTTATACCTCACCAAAAATCGGCCCCCTCTCCCTTTGGGAGAGGGCTGGGGTGAGGAGCTTTTGAGGCCGATCAATATTCTAAAATCTGGAGCCCGAAAACATGACTGACACCCCACATTTCCCGTTATCGGCGGTGGTCGGCGCGGACTCATTGAAACTGGCGCTGTGCCTGACCGCCATTGACCCGAAAATTGGCGGCGTACTGATTGAAGGCCCGCGCGGCATGGCCAAGTCGACGCTGGCACGCGGTCTGGCCGACCTGCTTGCCAGCGGCCAGTTTGTCACCTTGCCGTTGGGCGCAACCGAAGAGCGTCTGGTTGGTACCCTCGACCTGGATGCCGCACTGGGCCAGGGCAAGGCGCAGTTCTCCCCGGGGGTGCTGGCCAAGGCCGACGGCGGCGTGCTCTACGTCGATGAAGTCAACCTGCTTGCCGACCATCTGGTGGACGTGCTGCTGGACGTGGCAGCGAGCGGCACCAATGTGGTCGAGCGTGATGGTATCTCCCATCGGCATGCTGCGCGTTTCGTGCTGATTGGTACCATGAATCCGGAAGAAGGCGAGTTGCGCCCGCAGTTGCTCGACCGCTTCGGCCTGAATGTGATGCTCAGCGGCCAGCCGCAACCGGAAGAACGCAGCGAAATCATCCGCCGGCGCCTGGCCTTTGACGCTGATCCGCAGAAGTTTTGCGCGCAATGGGATGAGGCGCAAACGACCTTGCGCGAGCGCTGCCAGCAGGCCCGTGAACGGCTGGGCAGCATCGCTCTGGATGATCAGTCTCTGGCTGTTGTAACTGAGCGCTGTTTTGCCGCCGCGGTGGATGGCATGCGTGCCGACCTGGTCTGGCTGCGCGCAGCGCGGGCCCATGCCGCCTGGCGCGGGGCCACGGCCATCAGCCTGGACGATATTGATGCCGTGGCCGAGTTTGCCTTGCGTCATCGCCGCCGAGAACCTAAAGGCCAGGCGTCAACACCACCACCGCAGTCACCCCCTCAGGCCAGCAATGCTTCGCCTCAATCGGGGCAGGGCCAGTGGGGCGAACTGCCTGCACAGGTGCAACCCATGGGCGCGCGCCGTGAAGTGCCGAGCTGGCCAAAAAAGCCCTAGGCATCCGCCCCCGTTCTGCAGTGGGGGCGGATGCCAGGCCCCGGTCAGGTCAGCTCTCTGCGGGCAGGCAAGGCGCAAGCCGCAGCGCCGGCAGCGGGATGATCGACTGGGTGAAAACCCTGCTCGGCGGTCGTCCCCGGCTGCACGCTGATCTGGCCTGGAAAACCCGGCAAAGTGCAGCGCCGGAACTCTGGCTGGTGGTGGTGGATGCGTCTGCTTCAACCCGTCGCCATCAGGCGCTGAGTGACGCCAAGGGGCTGCTGGCCCAACTGTTTGAAGATGCGTATCGCCAGCGTGTGCGGGTGGCGGTGATGACGGTCAGCGCAAAGGCGCCGCAGTGGCAGGTCATCGGCTCCAAGGCGTCTGCTGCCTTGAATGACTGGTTGCAGGGCTTGGGTGCTGGAGGCGGGACGCCTTTGCTGGAGGCCTTGCAGGAAGTCGCTGACTGGCTTGAAAGGCGCCGCAAACAGTGTCCAGAGGAACAACAGCGCTTTTTACTGTTGACCGATGGCCGACTGAAAGAGTGGTCAACGCTGCCGGCCATTGACTGCCCGGGACTGTTGATCGATATCGAGCGTGGCCCGCTTCGTTTGGGCCGCTCGCGTCAAATGGCCGCCGAGTTGAATGCAGAGTATGTACACATTGATGGCTGATTATTTGTGGGAGCTGGTCAACCAGCTCCCACATCAGTCAGCCGCTTCTCAAGCAGGCATGACCCAAGGCTGCAGGGTGTAGCCTTCGCTGCTGATCTCGGCGCGGGCTTGTGCCAGCAGGCTTTCCAGCTGAGCGGCGTCAGCGCAGGCGCTGCGCGGGATCTGTTTGCGGCCGATACGGGTATTGGTGCGATCGATAACAGTCAGGCTCAACTCGCCATGACCATCCTGTGCAGCCCAGGCAACGCATTGAAAAGGTTCAAAAGCGTGGCCGGCAATCAAAAGAGCTTCGTTGAAACGGAGCGGGGCGTTCATAGGGTGTTCTCTCAAGTATGCCCATCAAGTGATTAACCGTCGGCTGGGCTTACCGTTCGGTTGGTTACTTGTACTGATGACTTTAGAGGGGCATCAGGTCACACACTTTCGTCATATTTTTAAAAGTTTTTTTATATGACTGATCCAGATCAATTTTCAGTGAGTGTATCTATCGCCCCTGCTCTTGGAACGAGGCTGTACAGTTTGATTGGCTATTAGGGTTATAAACAAACGATCCAGAAAGCGCCCAATGGCTTGCTAAGGTTACGCGTAAGTTGAACAAGGGACTGTTTTTAATGCTGTTTTATGTTTTTCTGGCGCCAAGGAACAGTCATGCTTGCAATGTCCTCTCCCCGACGTCTGCTGGTGGTCGATCCCTGTGCGGATTGTCATGAATTGCTCCCCGGTCTGCGAACCATAGGCTGGGCGGTCGACAGCTGCACTCTGGCAACCGTTGTTGACCGCTCTTGCGATGTTGGCCTGTTCAGGCTGCAACCTTTTCATCTGGAACGTCCCGAAGCGGTAAAAGACATGATCAGTCGCAGTGGTACCGAGTGGATTGCGGCGCTCACCCCTGACGTACTGAAAATGAACAATGTGGGGGATTTTGTCTGCGAATGGTTTTTTGACTTTCACACCTTGCCCTTTGACGTCTCCCGGGTCCAGGTCACACTCGGCCGGGCCTTTGGCATGGCGTGCCTGCGAGGGCAAACTTCAACCCCGTCCGATGTACAGGAAGATGAACTGCTGGGTGACAGCCGATTGATGCGGGACCTGCGCATGACGGTGAGCAAATTTGCACCCACCCAGTCGCCCATCCTGATTCGCGGCGAGAGCGGTACGGGCAAGGAGCTGGTCGCCCGCACACTGCACCGTCAATCCCAGCGCAACGGCAAGCCATTTATTGCAATCAATTGCGGCTCCATTCCCGACCACTTGATCCAGTCTGAGCTGTTCGGCCATGAAAAGGGCTCCTTCACCGGCGCCCATCAGCGCAGGGTTGGACGCATTGAGGCCGCGAATGGCGGTACGCTTTTTCTGGATGAAATTGGCGATCTGCCGTTGGAATTGCAAGCCAGCCTGTTGCGCTTTTTGCAGGAAAAACACATCGAGAGAGTCGGCGGCAACCAGCCGATCCCCATCGATGTTCGTATTCTGGCAGCGACCCATGTTGATCTCGAGGCGGCAGTCGCCAACGGTCAATTTCGTGAAGACCTGTATTACCGCCTCAACGTGTTGCAATTAACCACCGCCCCCTTGCGAGAGCGACATGGTGACCTGGCCATGCTGGCCAGTCACTTTGCCCGTTTCTACAGTCTGGAAACAGGCCGTCGCCCGCGTACGTTCAGTGACGAGGCGTTGATTGCCATGGGCAATCATGGCTGGCCGGGAAATGTCCGCGAGCTGGCCAACCGCGTGCGTCGTGGCCTGGTATTGGCCGAAGGGCGGCAGATCGAAGCGCATGATCTGGGCCTGGAGTTGCGCCCGTTGCTGGTCGGCACGATGAACACCCTTGAACAATACAAGGACCGCGCCGAACGCCAGGCACTGTGCGAGGTGCTGGACCGGCACAGCGACAATTTGAGCATGGCCGCCAAGGTGCTTGGGGTTTCGCGGCCGACGTTTTATCGGTTACTGCACAAGCATCACATTCGTTGAAAGCAGCAAAAGGCCCCCAGCGCTCAAGCGCGGAGGGCCTTTTGCTGTTTAGAAGTAGTAAGGGAATTTCAGGCTGAAGGTGAAGTCCGGCGCATCGTCGGTCAAGCCTATGGACAGGTTTGGCACGATGGTCAGGTTATCGGTCGCTGCTACGGTCATGCCGATATTGAAGTAACCGGCGTTGGCATCACTGGTGGTAACTGTTTGCCAGTCACCGCCATCCTGCTTGAGTTTGCTCTTTTTCTGAATCAGGTCGGACACGGAAAACGACATACTCATTTTTTCGTTGAGGGCAAAAGCAACCCCTGCGCCAATCTGGAAGCTGTCACCCAGTTTGACCTTGCCAGGCTGCTTCAGGTTTTGCGTGGAACTGATGTCGTCAAATGACTCTTCAAGGTTATGGGTATACGAGAGAGAGCCGAACAGCACAGCTGGGTCGAAGGTCTTGACCAGGGAAATGGCAGGGCTGATCGACCACACACCATTGCCGGTGGGCAGGTCTTCAGGGACAAACAAGTTGGTGTTTTCAGAGGCTTTGACCAGTTTGATGCCAAACGGGTCCTTGCCGGTGGGGGCCTTGACCCGCACGCTGAAGACCGCATCCGGGGTATTGACCGACTCGTCGAGGAACTTGTATGCGACTCCGAAGTTGACGTCGCCAATGGTCGGGTCGCGGGTAACCGTTTGCTCTGAAGTGGCTTGCGCATCACCGCCGTTGGCCCCGCCGGACTGGTAAGTACTCTCGCGGTAAATCACCGGAACGTTAACGTCAAACTGCCAGCGGTTATCCAGGTTATAGCGTCCGGTGAGGTCAAGGGTCCAGTTGTCGGCCTTGATCCGGTCGAGGTTGAGGTTGCCCAGGAAAATTGAATCCAGGGCCAGAAAACCATTGAGAATCAGCTGGCGTGTGTCATAACGCGAATAGGTAATACCCGTTTCGAGGCTGAACTTGCCGCCGCCGAAAAAACCGCTGGCTTCATCGTAGAGGTTGACCACACTCTGGGCGGGGGCGGAGTCATCCTTGAGCGCGGCGCCATAAGAGCTGCCTTGTGCAGCGGTACTGGTGCCACTGGCAGCCGTAACGTTCTGGTTGCCCTTCATGTCGGCCGGTGATTTGGCCAGGCGCCTGGGTTGCGGCGTCGCAGGCTGATCCTCAACTTCACGCACCCGTTGCTCAAGCACTGCCAAGGCTTTTTGCTGTTGATCGTAACGTTGGCGAAGCTCCATAAGTTCTTGTTTTAGTAGCGCTAGATCGGCATCAGCCGCTGCATATAACAGGGGTGACGGGAATATAGTGCTCATACATACAACTGCGCGAAAGGTTAACGATCGATGCATGAAATAAGCCGTCCAGATAAGCCAAGTTGTAGAGCCTGAGCCTAGTTCAATAACCCATATTGCGAAGGCCTTTTAACTGATTGAGGTTGCAATCGAGCGCGCCGGGGCTGGGCAGGTTGTTACCCAGTACCACGTTAAGTTGTGCCATGTTATTGACCCTATTACCGCCGCCCAGC
This sequence comes from Pseudomonas sp. FSL R10-2964, assembly GCF_009600035.1. Taxonomy (NCBI): domain Bacteria; kingdom Pseudomonadati; phylum Pseudomonadota; class Gammaproteobacteria; order Pseudomonadales; family Pseudomonadaceae; genus Pseudomonas; species Pseudomonas sp. FSL R10-2964. The sequence goes on from NZ_WIWH01000029.1 coordinate 45,075, forward strand.
AAAGTAGTGCTTTGCAATACGCCACCCTGGGCGATTTGCTGCAGTGAGCTGCCTTGATTGTTGTTGGCCTGAATGGCCAGCTGAACGCCCCCACCCGTGGCGGAGACGGTCACATTGCCCGCACCAGCAGCCTGGGTGATGGACGTATGGGTCGTGAGTAATACCCCTTGCTGGTTGACCATGGGGGCCTGGTCGGCCTCGCTGACATTGATGTCGACGTTGTTATAGGCACTGTTGTTGTCACCCGCAGCCCGAACGCTCTGGGTGACGCCTTGGGCTGTGGTCAGGCCCGCACCACCGGTAACCGAGCCAGTGCCGTTTGAGCCAGGGGCACCGTTACCGGCAGAACTGTAAGTGGACACGTAAAACTTGGGTTCAATGGTGTTTTGCACATACATGGAAGTACTGGCGCCGACTACGCCGCCATTGCTGCTGGTCCAGGTACTGTTCATCACGATGCCGAAACTGATGATCCGCCCGGGCATCACATAACGGCCGCGCAACTCGGCCATTTCAGTGTCTTTCAATTCAACCGGTTTAAAGGACGCCGCCTGGGCGTGCAGGCTGTTCGCAAGGCATGCGGCAATCAGCCATATGGAAGTTTTCATGTACGGCTCCTGGAGCGTCGGGCTCCGTAGTCATGATTGACGCACCTTAAAAAAAGTCGCTTTGGATAAAACCGAAGTCCATGAGTTCTGCGTCTTTGACCGGGTTAAACCCGTTGAGCTGGTTTTTTGCGGTCAGCGGGGCAGGCGGGGTCAATAACGCATTGGTCTTGTCGTAACCGGGGCCGATGATGGCAAACACAATGCCATTCCAGCCTTTGAGGAAATCTGCGTGGGAGTAGCGCTTGTGCCCCAGTACAGGGTCGCCGATATACACCCAGTCCTTCTGCGCGCGTTGCAGCACGACAAAGTGCTTGTAGCCACGGATATCCAGTAGCACCACAACGGGTATGTTCACGCTTTCAAGGCTCTGCGCCGGAATTCGGTAACCCCTGGCGCGCATGCCGATGCTCTCAACGTAGCGCTTCATGTCGAGCATTGAGAAGCCCTGGGTGCGAACCAGATCCTGATCAGCGTTTTGCAGCATCCCCTTGATGATCTGGTCTTCGTTGACGTCCAGCCAATAGGCCTGACGCAGTACGGTGGCGAGCGCCGCAGCGCCGCAACTGAAATCGGTTTTTTGTTCAACGATATCCGCAAAGCGCCTTTCACGAATGCTCTGCACCTGCTTGAACACCAGGTTGCCGCCAGGCAGGGCAGCGATTGGCATCTGTGCGGCATGGGCCATTGCGCTCAGGCCGAAGAAGAGGGTGAGGGCGACAATACGCATGATTGATACGCCTGAATAAGGAAAAAGGGTCTCATAAACGAGACCCTTCTTTAGCGTCGCGACTACATGCAGACCTTGCAGCCGGCAGCGATGGACAGCGAGTTGCTTTGTTGGTTGCCGGTACCTGCCGCAATATTGGCACCGCCATTACCCGAGTAGCCATTGAACGAATGGTCCATGGTGGCGTTGTTGACGACAGGGGTTTTGTTGTTCCAGCCCGACCCTTGATTCCAGGTATTCACATTGCTCAGGTAAGACGCACCGGCTTCGTTGATCACCGACAGGTTGTTCGAGGTTTGCGAGGCGGTTGCCCCGGCGCTGGCGATACGACCATTGGATACGGCGATGGCCAGGTTGTTTTTCTGTTGGTTGAACTCGCCCGAAGCAACGTTTATGCCGACGTTACCCGAACTGCCATTGGCCGAGCTTTTGATCGAGGCGTTGTTTTGTGCGCCATAGTTGTGCGAGTTGTTGTGGCTGTTGGTCTGGGTGGCGCTGGTCAGGGACGCAGCGGTACCAAACACAAAGCTCTCGTCTGAAGTGGCGATCGCTACGGCGTTGTCTTGCTGGTTGCCGGAGCCGGAAGCGGCGTTCGCACCCATGTTGCCTTCAGACCCTTTGATCGAGTCCTTGATGGTTGCATTGTTTTCGACCGCCTTGTTGGTCACTTTGTTGTTGTGACTGTTTTGCACGTCAATCACGACTGCAGCAGCGGCGGCATTAGGGTCAAGGGTGTATGCAGGCGGTGTCGATGGAGGCGGCGGATTGTTGTTGCCGGTACCGTTGGCTTGAGCAGATACGGCCACCAGTGTTGCCAGAGCGAAAGCCAGTGGCTTCAGAACGATTGACGGTTTCATGGTGTTTCTCCGTGCATCATTAGTTGGGTTAAGTGTTGGCACTTTCCAATTGCACTGCGTTGTTGCCGGGTCAGTCAGCAACCCGGATATTCAGGGTGTTAGCCATGCGGTTCCCCACCCCTGCACTCTGGTTCAACTGCACCACCCCTCGGCTGCCGGTGAAGGCCTGATCGCTGGTAACGATCTGGCGACTGCCGCTGGCGGGGGATGCGGTACCCGAGTCTGGAAGCAGCGCCACGTTCTGCTGGGACAAGGCGCTGTCGTCAATACCTTGCGGCCGGGCACTGATGCTGACCCGCACGGCATTGACCATCTGGTTATTGGCTCCGGCTGACTGGTTGATACCGATCACACCGCTGCCATTACTGAAGGAATTGCCACCGATAGTTGCCCGGGCATTGAGCGAGGTGTCGGCGGGGGTATTGAGTTTCTGGGTCACTGCAGTCGTAGCGCGTGCCTCGGTGCCGATGGCAATTGCACGGATATTGACTTGCTGTTGCTGATCGCCAGAGGCCTGGTTAAGCGAGACATTGCCATGGTAGTTGGCCCCCGAATCCTTGATCGTGGCGTTGTTATCGGAAGCCGCCACAGCGAAGGAGGTGACCAGCAGCGCGGCAATCAGTGCAGGCAGGCGGCAGGCAATCATGTTATTTCCCCTGGCCCAGGGCAGTGAGCGGGCGCATCCCCTGGCTGATGCTATTGCCAATCGTGCCGGAAATGCTGTTTGCGCTGCCGCCAGCATGACCATTGCTTATGCCTGGCAGGCCGTTGCTGGTGGTGAGGCCGGGCAGTGTGTTACCACTGGGCATAATGGACCGGGTGATCGCAGCTCCGCTGCTGACGCCGGCAAAGTCACCATCGCTCAGTTCACGGGTTGCACCCATGACTTGAACCAAGGGGCTGGCATTTGCGGTTAGCGGGTCAGGATCGGGATGCATGGGCGGATTGCCCACCGCATGGGGTTGCACGGTACGGGTAAGCACTATTTCGCCATTGCCGGCGGCCTGAACAACGGCGCACCAGCCCAGCAAGGCGCTCAGGCTGCAAGCCATCAGCAGGTGACCATTACCACAACATGCGTGCCCCATGACTGTGCTCCCTTATCGACGCTGGCCCTGGCAAGCGTGATAGGAAGAGAGCATGAGCTGTGCCATTTCTAAGTTAATGTTTGAAAACAACAGCACACAGCACGATGACTGTTCCGGGCGGGATCAGGTGTAACGAACATGAGATGTCAGTGTGCAGCCCCGGCCCTTGTACAATAAGGGCCGGGTTGCAAATTACGTGGTGCAGGGGGGTGTCTCGTTAACCTTACAATTTCGCAAAGTCGTGCCTCAAACCAATGTTTTAGAGGCTTCACGAAATTTTCATGTAACAGCAACGGACATTGGCAAGAAGCTGAAAGCATTAAGTAACTCGCTTGCCAGTTGTTTGTTGTAAACAACCTAACTTATGGACTAATACTGTCTGAGCAAGTTTCCCGACTACCCATTAATTGTTCGACTGCGGCGCAGGCATGCTGTTGCCGGGCCTGCCAGTCGCCGGTTATCACTTGTACGGTTTGTTGATGATCGGTGAGCCAGTCAAGACTGGCCGCAAAAAACGCCTGGCGTTCCGCCAGTGAGGGTTGGCAGCGTTGACCGTCAGCGGTCCACTCCACATCGTCGGGGGACAGCAGCAAATGCAGGTCGTAGTGGCGCTTGAGCAGTTCAGTTTCAAGCCACTGTGGGCAGTCACCAAACAGGGTCTGGCTCCAGAGGATATTGCTGAGTAAATGGGTATCCAGAATCAGCAGCGCGGGTTGTTGGGCGCGCGCTTCGTCTTCCCAGCGAAGCTGCCCGAGAGCGATGTCCGGAATATCGGCCAGGCAGGTCTCGCGAGGGTTTTGCTCGATAAAGTAGCGCACATACTCGCCCACCATCGTGCCGCCAAAGCGCTGCTGCAATAACGCAGCGAGCCAGCTCTTGCCACTCGACTCCGGCCCCGCCAGAACGACCACCTTCATGTGCGCAGCGCCGGGTCGCGGCGCCAGTCACGCCAGCCTTGAATGGCTATCAGGGTAAACAACGCGTACAGGCCGGCGGTGAAGTACAGGTCCTGCCAGGCAAAAAAGCCGATATAAAGCACATCGATGACACACCACAATGCCCAACACTGCAGGCGTTTTTGCGCCATCCATAATTGGGCAACCAGACTGAAGGCTGTCAGCGTGGCATCTGACCAGGGGAAAGTGGAATCGGTCCAATGGGCCATTGAGGCGCCGAGAACCACGCTGCCGATGGCGCCTGCAATCACGCCGCCCAGCACTTGCAATGGGCTTAGCCGGCTGACGACACGGCCTTCATGCTGTGCCCCTGCGCGTGTCCACTGCCACCAGCCATAGACTTGCAACAGGGCAAAAAATACCTGCAAGAGCATGCCTGAATACAGTTTGATCTCGAAGAAGATCCAGCTGTAGAGCAGCACCATCACCAGGCCGATGGGCCAGCACCAGGGGTTCTGTTTGACTGTCAACCAGACAGCAATGACGCCGAGTGCGGCGGCAAACAGTTCAAGCCCTGACATTGGGATTCCTTGGGGAGAGAGAAGGGCGGGGATTGTACCTGCAGGCGCACTGTTTGTGCTCTGGCGTTTTGCCGTAGTTGTGGGAGCGGGCAAGCCCGCTCCCACAGGATCAAGGCCGATGCAGCAACACATAGTCGTTCTTGTCGAAACGACCGCTCAGCGTCGGGGCAATATTACCCAGGTCACTGCCTTGCAAGGCCTCATAGTCCTTGCGATCCATGATGATCCAGGCCGGAGCCGGCAATGCTGCCAGTTCAGCGGATGACTGGGTGAACAGCGGTAGCAGATCACGATCCACGTTAACCATGAACTTGATCGCCTTGGCGTCCTTGCCCATGCCATGCAGTACTACTGGGGCCGGAGCCTGGTCGATCAGTTGCATGGCCTTGAGGGTAAAGGTACGCGTATCGTAAAGGCTGCGCTCTGCAGGTTCGAAGACCATGATATAGCTGCTCCACATCGCCAGCACCGCACAGGTTGCCAGCCCCGCAACACGCCATTGGGCTTTGAACAGTACGCCAACGGCCAGAACCTGAAGCACGGCCAGGGCCACGAATATGACGGTCAAGGGTGGCAACTCTTCACCAAAACGCTTGCGTACAACCACCAGACCGATAATCAGTAAACCCGGCAGCAGCAGGAACAACCCCTGAATCAAGCCGCGCAGGCCAGCAAAGACCCGCCCGTGCATGACCTGGAACGGGTAGGCCGCAATAATCGCGGCCATCGGTAACATGGGCAGCAGGTAACGGGCCTTTTTGGCCTGGGGAATCGACAGGCCGATCATCACGATCAGGGCTGCACCAACGCAGTACTTGACCAGTTGCAAGGCTGGCCCCGACGGCTTGCGCCCGGTAATCAGGATCGCCAGCAGCACCAAAACGGCCAGCGGATAGGCCAGCGCGTAATTGCCCATGGAACTGGTGAAGTAATACAGCACGCCGCTGGCGCCTTCGGTTCCATCCATGCGTCCTGTCACTTGCATGCGGATGACTTCATGTACAAAAGCCTCACCGCCACTGATCCAGGCCAGCATCAATAACGTGCCAATACACAGGATCAGCAAGACCAGCGCTTGCAGGCCAAAGCTGATCAGGCGCCGCCACTGGCCATTAAGCAGGTAATAGCTGCACAGAATACCGGTGGGAATGACCAGGCCGATCGGCCCGCGCACCGCAAAACCCAATACCAGCAGGGCCAACAACCAGAAATGACGGCGTGGTGCCGCAAAGTGATCGTGGGCGTAAGCCAGGTAGAAGGCACTGAAACTGAGCGCTGCCAGCATCTGGTCAAGCGATACCGCGCGGGTTTCGGTGATAAAAGTCATGCTCAGCAACAGCAGTGCCACGCTGACCAGCGCCCAGGTGCGCGATTGCGCCGCTACCAGGCGATACATCAAGGTCACAATGCTTGCACTGGCAATGGCCGTGGGTAGCCAAGCGGTGAGGCTGGTGACTTTGCCAAAGGGCAGGGACAGCAGCCAGGTAAGCAGGGTCGAGGTTGCGCTGTAGTCCGCGTAAGGCTGGCCGTAGGTGGTCGGGAAAAAACCGGGGCCGTGACGCAGCATTTCATTGGCGAACATGACAAAGCGAGAATCAAAGCCGATCGCGGCCTCTTGATGGTTGCCCAGGATAAACAGCAGCAAGGCGAGCGCGCCCAGAACCAGCGATTGCCTGCGCAAGGTGAGCAGGGCGGGGGAGGTGAAATCGGCACGCATGTCGAGTTTCCTTGTCTCATCGGGACGCACAAAAAAAACGCCGCCATTGTTGCCAATGGCGGCGCTGCTGAATCATCAAAGGGCTGTAGACCCGACCGGCAAGTTGCACGACTCGCCACGCCCCATCGGGAAGTACTGCAAGCCGGCCTTGGCCAGGCGCTCACCGTCATACAGGTTGCGCCCGTCAAATATCACCGGTGTGCTCAGGCGTTGCTTGATCAGGTCGAAGTCCGGCGCCTTGAATTGCTGCCACTCGGTGCAGACGATCAATGCGTCGGCGCCATTAAGGGTAGATTCCGGTGTGCCCATCAGGCTCAGGCGCGCTTCATCGCCGTAAAGGCGCTGGGTTTCCTGTATGGCTTCGGGGTCGAAAGCGCGCACATTGGCACCCGCAGCCCACAGGGCCTCCATCAATACGCGGCTGGGTGCGTCGCGCATGTCATCGGTATTGGGTTTGAATGCCAGGCCCCACAACGCAAAGGTCTTGCCTTGAAGGTTGCCCTTGAAAAACGCGTTGATGCGTTCGAACAGCTTGTGCTTCTGCCGCTCGTTGATCGCTTCGACCGCTTGCAGCAGATCGCTGGAGCAATTGACCTGCTGGGCACTGTGGATCAGCGCGCGCATGTCTTTGGGGAAGCACGAACCGCCATAGCCGCAGCCAGGGTAGATGAAGTGATAGCCAATGCGCTGGTCGGCGCCAATGCCCAGGCGCACGGCTTCGATGTCGGCCCCAAGGTGCTCGGCCAGTTCGGCGATCTGGTTGATAAAGCTGATCTTGGTCGCCAGCATGCAGTTGGCGGCGTACTTGGTCAGCTCGGCGCTGCGCAGGTCCATGAAAATGATCCGGTCATGGTTGCGGTTGAACGGCGCGTACAGGTCGCGCATGACTTCACGCACCTCTTCACGGGCACAGCCAATGATGATGCGGTCCGGGCGGCGGCAATCAGTGACGGCCGAGCCTTCCTTGAGGAATTCCGGGTTGGATACCACGTCAAATTGCAGCGAGCGTCCGGCCTGTTCCAGGGCCTTGTTGATATGGGCGGTCAGCGCGTCGCCAGTGCCCACGGGCACGGTGGATTTCTCGACCAGGATCAGCGGCTCCTTGCGGTGGCGGGCAACGGCGTCACCCACGGAGAACACCTGGCCAAGATCAGCCGAACCGTCTTCGCTCGGTGGTGTGCCCACGGCGATAAACAGTACCTGGCCGTGCTCGACAGCGGTTTTTTCATCGCTGGTAAAACGCAGGCGCTTGCTCTCGAGGTTTTCACGCACCAGGGCTGAAAGCCCGGGCTCGAAAATGCTGACGTGACCTTGTTGCAGCGACTCGACCTTTTTCTGGTCAATGTCCATGCAGATGACGTCATGGCCGACTTCCGCCAGAACCGTCGCCTGCACCAGGCCTACATAACCACTACCAAATACACTGATTTTCATGCGCTGTTTCCGGAAGTACGTCGAGAATTGATCACAAGCACCCCAAGAATGACCAGCGTCACACCGAGGGTTTTTGAAAGGGTGAAGCTTTCATGGAAAATCGGCAGGCTGGCAGCCAGCAGGTAGACCAATGCATAGCTGACACTTAGCAGCGAATAGGCGCGGCCCAAGGGCAAATCGCGCAGGGCCAGCAGCCAGCAGAGCATCGACAGTGCATACGCGACAATGGCGGCAACTACCATGGCCAACGCCGGGAGCGAGACACTGCCCTGGCTGAACGCTTCAAGCCATTGGGCGGGCTGCGGCAACCGCGTCATGCTCCAGCGCATGCCCAGTTGGGCGCCGCTGACCAGTAATACACTGCCTGAGGCAAAGGCAAATCCACGGTACAGGCTCATGCGTGTTGCCCCAGCAAAACCACCCCGGCTATTACCAGCCCAACGCCCAGCCAATGGCGCAGGTCGATGGTTTCTTTAAACAGATAGCGGGCCACCAGGGTGATCAGTACAAAATTTAGGCTGAGCATCGGGTAAGCAACCCCGACCTCGAGCCGTTGTAGCACCAGCAACCACACCAGCAAACCCAGGCCGAGACATAGCAGTGCCAGCCATAACCAGGGGGAGCGCAGTTTTTGCGCCACCCCGGTGTCAACCCCGCGCCAACCTTCGACCGCGTATTTCTGGGCGATCTGGCCAGCACAGGTCAACAGACAGGCCAACAGCAATAGCGTCAGGGTCATGGAGCAATCTGCGGGTAAATCAAAATCACCATATTGCCTTCGTCATAGCGCTTGGCGTCTTTGGGCAACTCGTCCATTTCATGGCTCTCATCGCTGTCCTTGACGCGCATCACCACGCCGACAGGGCCTTTGCGGCGAGCTTCAGCCATCCACGGGCCAACTTCAGTCAGGCTAATGCTTTTACCTTTGGCATCGTCGTAGGTCAGGCCGTACTTGACCTCACCCTGGGTGTTGTAGAGTGTCACGTCAGGTCGGCGCAGACGCCAGGCCAAAGCAGACGCTGCGCCCAGGTCGTTACTCAGAAATGTCTTGGCCCGGGACAGCTCATCCATATGTTCCAGGACAAACTGGTCAGGCATTTTGTTGTGAACCACGCTGCTCGGCATGGCGGCTGGCAGTACCAGTACCAGAACACCCATGGCCAGTGCCGGCGCAGCCCACATTTTCAGAGGTTTGGTCAGTGTCAGCAGGCCGGTAATGATCCACGTCAGCAGCACCACGACCAGCAGGGCCATATGCAGCGGTTCGTTGTCATAGAAGGGCTGTTTGACCTGGAAATACACCAGGGCCAGCAATGCCGCACTGCCGCCGATCAGGTTGACCGCGCCATTGAAGCGCAGGGCGCAGGTTTTGGCCTGTTCAACCCGTTGCATCATTGCGTGGCCCAGCAGCAGTGCCAACGGCAACATGCACGGCATGATGTAGGTTGGCAGCTTGCCCTTGCTCAGGCTGAACAGCCCCAGTGGCAGCAGCAGCCATAGCAGCACGAACACAATGCTTGCATGGCGTTTGTTGCTCCAGGCGTCCTTGAAGGCCACCGGCAACAACGCTGCCCAAGGCAGGCTGGAAACCACCAGCAGCGGCAGGTAGAACCACCATGGGCGACCGTGCTGGGCATCGTCACCGGCAAAACGGCGGATATGCTCGTGCCAGAAGAAGAAGCGCCAGTAGTCAGGCTCCTGGGCGTGTACTGCCAGCACCCACGGCAGCGAGACAATGGCCGCCACCAGCATGGCCACCAGGCCGTACTTGACCAGTTCCAGAAAGTGCTTTTGCCAGAGCATGTAGGGCAGAGCGATCAGTACCGGCAGCAGCAGAGCTAGAAAACCCTTGGTCATAAAGCCCATGCCGCAGGCAAAACCCAGTACCACCCAACTGATCAGGCGATCACGATTGGAGCTGCTGTCGACGGCAAACCACAGCGCCACCAGGCTCAGGTTGACCCACAGGGTAAACTGCGGATCAAGGTTGGAATAACCGGCCTGGCCTGCAATCAGGCCAAAGGTCATGTACACCAGGGCGCAGGCAAAGCTCTTGCGCGGATCGTTCCACAGGCGACGGGCCACGGCATAGGCCAGGAATACGCTCAAACCGGTGGCGATGACCGAGGCAATGCGCACGCCAAACAGGTTTTCGCCAAAAATGGCCTGGCCGATGGCAATCATCCAGTAGCCGGCAATCGGCTTCTCGAAGTAACGCAAATCCATAAAGTGCGGGGTGACCCAGTTACCGTCGATCAGGATTTGCTGGCCGATCTGCGCGTAGCGCGTTTCGTCCGGGATCCACAAGCCGTGGGTGCCCAATGGCAACAGGTAAAAGGCGATAAAGGCCAGAACCAGCAGCGGTATTGTCCAGCGTGAAGTCATGGCTTCTGCACTCCCAACCAGCCTTCACGGCCTTCCAGCACGCCACGGCTCAATTGCCCGGCGGGCAGGCTCTCGAGGTCGGCGGGCAGCAAGTCCCGCAGGGGTTGGAAATGAATGTCACGGGCACGGGCCTGCGCCAGTAATTGACGGAAGTCATTGGCCATAAGAATCCCTTCTACTTCAGCATGGATGGTGTACGCATTCAGCTTTTGCGGGCTGAAGCGGTCAAGAATGAATGAGTTGAAATCGGCGGCACTGAGCTCGGGCCCGACCACTTCATCGAATGTGGGTAAGTCCACAGGGATTTGCGGCGCCCCCAGCCTGCCGTCGGCCAACCTTGGCCGAAACAGGCTGTGCCCGCGGCAATCACTGTTGTAGCGAAAACCAAAGGTTTCCTTGGCCCGGACCACGCGCTCGTCGGCACGCCAGCCAGCGGCCGCCGAACATTCGACGGCTTGCCCGGTGATGTCGCTCAGGGTGTCGACACCCCGGCGGATCTGCTCGATCAGCTGCGCCTCGCTCCAGCGCGCGGTATTGGCCTGCCAGCCATGGTGATCCCAGGCGTGCAGGCCGACCTCATGCCCGGCGGCAAGGGTCTGGCGCATCAAGTGCCCCAGATCCTTGCCGATCGGTTTGCCGGGCCAAGCGGTGCCAGCCAGCAAAATATCCCAGCCATACAGGCTGGCAGCCTTGGAGCGCATCATTTTCCAGAAGAACCGGGGCTTGATCAGCCGCCATAAATGGCGGCCCATGTTGTCCGGCCCCACGCTGAAAAAAAACGTCGCCTTGATCTGGGCTTCGTCGAGCAGTTCGAGTAGCCGCGGCACCCCCTCACGGGTGCCGCGGTACGTGTCGACATCGATACGCAGTCCAGCTTGCATCAGCGTTTTTCCGCGATTTCTACCATGGCTTCACGCAGGAAGAAGTCCAGGGTCTTGCCAATGGTTTCGCTCAGCTCGGTGGTGGGTGTCCAGTCGATCAGGCGACGGGCGTTTTCCACGCTTGGCTTGCGATGGCTGACGTCCTGGTAACCGGTACCGTAGAAAGACTGGCTTTCAACATCACGGAAACCGGCAAACGGCGGGAAGTTGTCACGCAGCGGATGCGCCTCGAACTGGCGCAGTAACTCTTCGCCCAGTTGACGAATGCTGGCTTCGTTGTCCGGGTTGCCGATGTTGATGATCTGGCCGTCGCACTTGCCATCCTTGTTGTCGATGATGCGCGCCAGAGCTTCGATACCATCGGCCACGTCAGTGAAGCAGCGCTTTTGTTCGCCGCCGTCAACCAGACGGATCGGGGTACCTTCCACCAGGTGCAGGATCAGTTGGGTGATGGCGCGTGAGCTGCCAACCCGTGCCGAGTCCAGGCGGTCAAGGCGTGGGCCCATCCAGTTGAACGGACGGAACAGGGTGAATTTCAGGCCCTTGGTACCGTAGGCCCAGATAACGCGATCCAGCAGTTGCTTGGAGACCGAGTAGATCCAGCGCTGTTTGTTGATCGGGCCAACAATCAGGTTGGAGGTGTCTTCGTCGAAGTTCTTGTCCTGGCACATGCCATACACTTCGGACGTGGACGGGAAAATCACGCGCTTGTTGTACTTGACGCAGTAGCGCACCAGCTTGAGGTTCTCTTCGAAGTCCAGTTCGAAGACGCGCAACGGGTTGCGGGTGTATTCGATTGGCGTTGCGATGGCCACCAGCGGCAGGACCACGTCGCACTTCTTGATGTGGTATTCGATCCATTCAGTGTGGATGCTGATATCGCCTTCCACAAAGTGGAAGTTGGGGTGGCTGCGCAGGCGATCGATAGCATCGGAGCCGATATCGAGGCCGTAGACTTCGTAGCGGTCGTCCTGTAGCAGACGCTCGGACAGGTGGTTGCCGATAAAACCGTTAACCCCAAGGATAAGCACGCGGGTGCGGCGTGCCGGGCGGCCGGACTCAGCACCACGCAGGCGCGAACCTTCGACCAGGCCCAGTTCACGGGCCAGTTGCGGGCCGCTCAGGTACAGACCGTTATCGTTGCGCTGACCGGCAGTGATGACCAGCGAGTCTGTGCCGCAGGCAATACGCAGCGGCTCGCAGCTGATGACCTGGCCAGGTGCATGGCCCTGGTTGCCGGCAACCACTTCGGCGCCCCACACAATCAGCTTGTGCTCACCCACGGCGCAGAAGGCGCCCGGGTAAGGTTGGGTCACGGCACGTACCAGGTTGAACAGTTCTTCAGCCGGGCGGTTCCATTGCAGCAAGCCGTCAGCCGGGGTGCGGCGACCAAAATAAGTGGCTTTGGATTCGTCTTGTGGGGTTTCGGTGAGCTTGCCTTGTGGCAGCAGTGGCAGGGCCTCGGCCAGCAGTTTGGCGGCGGTTTCGCGAAGCTTGGCGTGCAGGGTCAGGGCCGTGTCCGAACGCTCGATGCTGATACGGTGCTGGGCCAGGATATCGCCCGCGTCGGCGCGTTTGACCATGCGGTGCAGGGTTACGCCGGTTTCGGTTTCGCCGTTTACCAGTACCCAGTTGGCCGGTGCGCGGCCGCGGTAGCGTGGCAGCAGGGAACCATGCAGGTTGAAGGCGCCTTTGCTGACGCTTGCCAGCAACTCTTCGCCCAGCAGGTGGCGATAATAGAACGAGAAGATGTAGTCGGCGTTCAGTTTGCGAATGCGCTCGATCCACAATGGGTGGTTGGCGTCTTCAGGAGCGTGGACCGGAATGCCTTTGCGTGCACACAGCTGGGCAACCGAACCGTAGAAGTTGTTTTCTTTGGGGTCGTCAGCATGGGTGAATACAGCAGCAATTTCGTAGCCTGCATTGAGCAAGGCTTCGATGCCTGTGCAGCCAATATCGTGATAGGCGAAAACAACGGCTTTCAAACTCATGATTGAACCTGTGTCGAAGTAGAGGAAGTCGGGGTGCTGGTTGTAACGGAAGGCGGTGCAGAGTCGGCGCGTACGATTTTTTCAATAAAGAATCGTGGCCGTGCCCTTACATCGCTGTACATGCGGCCCAGGTATTCACCCAGAAGGCCCATGCCGATAAATTGGCCGCCGGTAAACACGAAGAGCACCGCAAACAATACGAAAGTACCGTCGCCGGCCCAGCTTGCACCGAAGATCAGGCGCAACATGATCAGGGCAATGGCGAATACCGCGCCCAGTGCTGCCATGCTGAAACCGATGATGCTCAGCAGGCGCAGGGGCGTGGTCGTCATGCAGGTGATCAGGTCGAACATCAGGTTGATCAGGCGCATGGCGCTGTACTTGGAGTCACCGTGCTCGCGCTCGGCGTGCTCGACCAGTACCTCGGTGGTGTGGCGGGCAAAGCTGTTGGCCAGGATCGGGATAAAGGTGCTGCGTTCGCGGCAGGCGAGCATGGCGTCGACGATGCTGCGCCGGTAGGCGCGCAGCATGCAACCATAGTCGCTCATGGCAACCCCGGTGGAGCGTTGTACGGCCAGGTTGATCAGCCGTGAAGGCCAGCGGCGCCAGGCGGAGTCCTGACGGTTGTTGCGTACCGTTCCGACCACGTCGTACCCAAGAGCAGCCTGTGCCACCAGGCGCGGAATTTCTTCCGGCGGGTTTTGCAGGTCGGCATCCAGAGTGATCACCACATCGCCTTTGGAGTGCTCAAAGCCGGCCATGATTGCAGCATGCTGGCCGTAGTTGCGGTTGAGAATAACCGCAACTACGGGGCTGCCTTCACGTGCGGCAGCGTCTTCGAGAATTTGCGCCGATTTGTCCCGGCTGCCGTCGTCGACCAGCACGATTTCATAGGCCTGGCTCAGTTGTGCGCAGGCGGCTTCTGTGCGACGCAAGAGCTCGGGCAGACTTTCTTCTTCGTTGTAGACCGGAATGACGATCGACACACACTGGATTGGGTAGGGTTTCAAAGTATTCGTTCCAGTCAGTTTCAATGGCACAAGACGACATGTCTTTGTCGACCAAACTCAGGGCGCGTTAAAGATCCGGGCCCTTTACGAGTAAAGCCTGTTTCTAACAAAGGTAAAGTCGTTCTAAAGCGTTATCTACATGATTTTGTTGCAAAGTCTTGGGGCATTGCTTTCGTTGCTGTTGCATACGTTAAACGCGTCCTTGTGAAAAACCTATGAAAGTTGGGTCAACAGTGCATCCTATCTAAACGCTAGACAGGTGCTATTCAGGAAAGTATTAACAGCGCCCAAGCATTGTCTGACTTGACAGTAGTACTTTTCTTAAACGGGAAGATTCTTACATTGATTGAACGATTTTGAACAGTGATTCAGCACAAGTTTTATGACTGATGAGTAACAAGTGCTCAGGCAAAGCCCTGCGCCAACCTGCGGATATGTGACGTGAGTCACATCGGTTGGCGCTGCGAAAAACCTTGAATCAGTTCAAACCCAGCTTGCCGCGCAGGGTCGACAGGTCTTCGGCCAGGGTGTTGACTGGCCCGATGAGGGCCTTGCGGTCGTTTTCCCTGACCTTGTCATAGGTCTCAAAGCCGCCGTCGGCAGTTTTGTATTTGGCCAGGATGCTGTTCACCGTGGCGAAGTTCTTGTCGACCTTGGCAGCAAAGACCTTGTCGCTCTGTTCTATTTGCGCACGGAACAGATCGAAGATCTTTTTCGCGCCGTCCACGTTGCCCTGGAAGTCATACAGGTCGGTGTGGCTATAGCGGTCTTCTTCGCCGGAAATTTTGGTGGCGGCCACTTCTTCCATCAATGCTGCAGCACCGCCGACGACTTTTTCCGGCGGGAAGGTCAGCCCGGCAACGCGGGTCTGCAGGTCCTTGACGTCGTTATTCAGGCCGTCTGCGAGTTTGTCGAGCCCCAGGGTACTGTTCTCGGCAAACAGGCTGTACTCGATGCGGTGAAAACCGGTGAAGTCAGGCGCAGTGACGCCTTTTTCGTGATCATCTACGCGTGAATCGATCGAGGCGTCCAGGTCGCTGAACAGTTCGGCAATCGGCTCAATCGACTCGTAGTAAACGCGGGTCGGGGCGTAGAGTTTTTTGGCCGTGACCAGGTCACCCTTTTTCACGGCATCGGTGAATTTTTGCGTGTTGCTGGCCAGCTCATCCAGCTGCTCGGTAACGTAGATCTTGTAGTCGGACACGGGTTGCACCAAATCCAGTGGCGCGGTTGCAGCGAGCGCCGACAGAGGGGTGTGGAGCAAGCCCAGGGCAAGGAACAGTGCGAGCGGGGTCTTCTTCATGGGACTTTTTCCGGTGGGTTGAGGTTCAGGTGCGTGTAGCAGCTTCGAGCAGCGAGCGGCCGATAAAATCATGTTCGTCGCGCACGCCCGGCAGGGTGAAGAAGTATCCGCCGCCCACAGGCTTGAGGTACTCCTCCAGGGGTTCACCGTTGAGCCGGGTTTGCACGGCGATAAAGCCCTGTTCCAGGTCGCGCTGGTAGCAGATGAACAGCAAGCCCATGTCCAGCTGGCCGTTCTTGTTGACGCCATTGGAGTAGTTGAACGGCCGGCGTAAAATCAGGCTGTTGCGTGTCTGCGCGGTACGCGGATTGGCCAGACGGATGTGGGCGTCAAGTTTGGTGATCTTGCCGTGGGGGTCCTTGCTGTAATCCGGCACATCGGTCTCCCGGGCACCGTCCATGGGCGCGCCGCTGGCCTTGTTGCGGCCGAAAATGCTTTCCTGCTCCTGCAGGGGGGTACGGTCCCAGCGTTCGACGAAATTGCGGATGATGCGCACTGCCTGATAGCTGCCGTTGACCGCCCACTGCGGCTCGCCACTGTCGGGCTGGACCCAGACAATCTGGTTCATCGCTGTGTTGTCGTTGGAGTCGGGGTTGGCCGAGCCATCACGAAAGCCCAGGAAGTTGCGCGCACTTTGCGCCGGCTCGCCGGGCTTGACCGGTGCTTGCGGCGGCACGGTGCCTTCCTGCTTCCAGCGCACCAGCAGCAAGTCGGGCATGTTTTTCACAATGTCGCGAAGGGCGTGGATATTGGTGTCGGCGGTATTGGCGCAAAACTGCAGGCTTAAGTCGCCGTGGCACTGGGCCGGGTCCAGGGCATCGTTGGGGAAGCCCTGCATGCGGCTCAGGTGTTTGGGTTTGATCTTGGCCAGGGCAAAACGCTCATCGAACAGGGATTCGCCCACGGACACGGTAATGGTCAGGTTGTCGGGGCTGACCACCGGGCCGAGAATGCCCGAGTCCACCGGCGGCAGCTTCGGATCGACCTGGGCGACCGGGCCGCCTTTCATCAGGAAGGCGATGCGCTCATTCAGAGTGCGCAGCAGGCGTTCGAGACCTTCGCGGTCCGTGGCCAGTACATCAAAGGCCACCAGCATACCGGCGGCCGGGCGCGGGGTGACAATGCCATTTTGGTGCTGGCCGTGAAAGTCGTGATGATCCTGGGTCTTGTCGCTGCTCGGCGCCTGGGTGACTTGAGCATTGGCCGGGTTGGCGGCGGCCATGGCCGGGCAGCTCAGGGCGCCGCCAGCCAGTGCCGCCCCGGCGACCCCCATGCCCATCAGGATGCGCCGGCGTTGCAGGTTGAACTCGTTCGGGGTGTGTGGTGAATCGCTCATGTACGTCTCGTCTGCAATTACAGGCCGCTAAGGCCGAGGGCGGGATCGATTCCATCGAGTGCATCGGCCATAACCTTGGCCTTGTTGCTGATTTGTTGGCGCTGCGGGGCGCTGACGGTGTCGTAGGTGCGGTAGCCCTGCGGGGTTTTCAGGCCATTGAGTTCGGCATCCAGCGCGCTGCTGGCACCGTCTATGGTGTGCAGCAGGTCGGCATTTTTCTTGAGCAGCAAAGGGCGCAGCAGATCAACCACTTTGTGCGCAGCCTCAAGGTTGGCGGCAAAGCCATTGAGGTCAATATGGCTGTAGCGCTCCTCTTCGCCGCTGTTGGCGCGGTTATCCGCCAGGTTGTGCAGGGTGCGGGCGACGATGCTGACCAGTTGTTCGGGGGGCAACGATTGGGCAAGCAACTGTTGCTTGAGCAGCAGGCCATTGGCTTGCAGCTGCTGGACAATCGGCGCCAGGCCTTGAGTACTGCGCTGGTCAAACAGGCCGTATTCCAGGCGGTGGAAACCGGTAAACCCCGGATCCTGCTCGCGCTTTTCGAAATAGTCGGCGCGAGCATTGATGGCGTTGTCCAGCTCGGCAAGGCGTTGCGCTGCCGGCGCCAGGCGTTGATAGGCCTCGCGTGCGGGGGTGTACAGAGCCTGCGCCTGCTCCAGATCACCGGCGCTAATGGCTTGCGACAGGGCATCGACAGCCCTGGTCAGGGCGCTGCCCTGTTGGCTCAGGTAAACCCGAAACTCTGACAACGGCCCAACAAAGGCCACCATCGTAGGCCTGGCATTGGCGCTGGCTTCGGACGCTGCAGTGGGCGTCACATGCAGGGTGCCGCGGGGGTTGCTGAGCAGGCCGCAGGTGATGGCGTAATCGCCAGGAGCGAGTGTCGCGTTGATCACCTGGCTCAGACCCGGGGCAATGTTTTCCCGCTCTTCGACCACCAGCACACCGTCGAGAATTTCCCACTCCACCGCGCGCTCGGAGGCATTGACGATGCGAAAGCTGTTGAAGCCGGCCGGTACAGTCAGGGCGTCGGGTTCACAGCTATGCGGGTGGATGGTCACGGTTATTTCAGTGCCGTGAGCCTTGCGCTTGGCCGCGGCCAGTTGCGAGGCGTAGTAGAACAACCCGCCGGCTGCGATCATCACGATCACCGAGCCGGCCACCGCCCAGCGCAGAGCGCGTGGGGGTGTACCGCTTGCAGGGGTTGGCATGCTTGACCTTATGGGTTTGTTACTGAAGAAGGGTGGGCGGTTTTGGCCGGTGCCGGCGGGCGAAAGAACATCACCAGCGTGACGACCAGATAAATCACATACGCACCGAGCACGCTGACGGTGGGGGCGTCCTGATAGCCGAACATGCCAGCCAGTACGGAGCCTAGCGGGCCATCCATCGGCAAGTGGGCGCTGATATCAAAGACCACGTCTTGCCAGTGGTTCCACAGGCCTGCCTCGTGCAGGGCCTGTACCGAGTTGGCCAGGATGCCCGCAGCGACCACCAGAATAAACAGGCCGGTCCAGCGGAAAAACAGCCCCAGGTTCAGGCGCATGCTGCCGCTGTAAATGGCAAAGCCGACGCCGATGGCCAGCAGCAGGCCGAGCAGGGCGCCCAGGGGTGCGGCGGGGCCTTCGCTTTGCTGGAAGACGGCTAACAGGAAAAATACGGTTTCAAGCCCTTCCCGGGCGACGGCAAAAAAGACCATGGCAATCAGTGCCGTGACTTGATGCTGGGAGCCGGCGAGGGCGTGATCGAGGGAGGTGTGCAGCGAATGCTTGATCGAGCGCGCGACCTTGCGCATCCAGAATACCATTGAGCTGAGAATGCCCACGGCAATGAGGCCGACGATGCCTTCGAACAGTTCTTGCTGTTTTTGCGGGAACTCGGCGCTCATCAACTCCAGCCCGCCGCCCACCAGCAAAGACAGGGCGGCGGCCAGAAACACCCCGACCCATACGGCGGGCATCCACTGCCCGCGGCCTGTTTGCTTGAGATAACTGGCAATGATGCCGACGATAAGTGCGGCCTCAATCCCTTCGCGCAGCATGATCAGAAATGGAACCAGCATGGTGGGCTACCGCGTCACAAATTAGTTAGGGTGCTAATTTGTAACATACTGATACGTATTGCCAAACAAGAATCGATTGCATTTGCTGAACGGTTGCTGAACGAAGATGGGGGTGTCTATTCAGCTTTTGCGGGAGCGGGCCTGGATCGAGTCAGGTAGTTCTACTGGTCTTTGTTGAGCACGCTTTGTTCAGCATCCTTCTTTAGCTCCTGCAGGCTTTCCAGTGCGGTTTCAGCCTTTATGGCGCGCAAGGAAAGGGCTGCGTGGCTTTCCTGGATCTGTGCGTGGGCCTGTTTCAAGCCTTCACTTTCCTGCGTGGCTACGCGCAGGCGCTCTTGAAGCAGGGTGCGTTCACTTTGCAGCTGACTGAGTTGGGTGTTGAGCTGCGTATTCTGGTTGCCCAGCTTGTGCTGCAGGTCATTGGCCTGGTTCAGTTCCTTGCCCAGTGCGCGGCTCTCGCTCAGTACGCGCTCATTGTCGCGATGCAGCTGGGTGATTTCATCCTGGCGTACCAATGCACTTTGCTGGGCCTGACGCAGTTCCATTTGCACCTGCTGCAACTGGCCTTCATGACGGCGCTGATCCTGCTCGCGCTGTTCCTTGGTCGCGCTGCGATAGTGCTCCAGCGCATCGCGGGCGTGCAGGTGCTTTTCTTCCAGCGAGCGAATCTGCTCGTCACGATCTTTCAGGCGCAGGTCAAAGTCGCTGCATGCCTGATTCAGGGCTGCGTTGCGAGTCTGTTCGGTTTGCAGCATTGAGCGGGTGGCGTCGAGTTGGGTGCTTTCCTGATGCAGCGCTGCGCCCTGGATCTCCAGTTGCTGCTCAAGCTGTGCCCGAGCGTCCTGTGCTTCGTTCAACTGCGCCTGCAGTTGCACTTTGAGCTGCTCGTAATGCGCCTGAGCCCGGTCAATGGGCTCTTGTGCCTGCTCCTGCAGGCGCTGGGCGAGGCGGGCAACCAGCTCAGTCAGTTCATCATCGATTTGCTCACGAGGCACGCCGCGGCGCGAATCAACTTCGTCCAGTTCCTTTAGATAGCGATGGATCGTGGTTTTCGACCCGGTATTGCCCATCTCGATACGTACCGCATCAATGCTCGGGTGTTCGCCTCGAGCCAGGATCGCGGTGCGTGCAATTTGCACCACTGCCTTGTTTACGCCGCCACGGGCCATGGTCATCTCCTACGATTATGTACTGTGGTATGTATCATGTAATTACATACTAGATTAGCACATTTTATTGATGTTATTTAATGAAAAATAAGACGGGATATACTGGTATTATCCCGTGCCAGAGCCTTGAAACTGCTTTTAAGGCCTGTTTTCGGTACGCCACACAAGAGAGCTGCCCATGAGCGAGCTGGATCGCTACCTGAACGCCGCGACCCGCGACAACACCCGCCGCAGTTATCGGGCGGCCATTGAGCACTTCGAAGTGACCTGGGGCGGGTTTCTGCCGGCCACCAGCGATAGCGTGGCGCGTTATCTGGTGGCTCATGCCGGGCAATTGTCGATCAACACCCTCAAGCTGCGCCTGTCAGCGATTGCCCAGTGGCACAACAGTCAGGGGTTTGCCGACCCGACCAAGGCGCCGATGGTGCGCAAGGTATTCAAGGGTATTCGGGCACTGCATCCCGTGCAGGAGAAGCAGGCGGCACCGCTGCAATTGCAGCATCTTGAACAGGTGGTCGAGTGGTTGGAGGCTGAGGCCCTGGCGGCGCAAGCCAGTGGTGATCAGCCGGGGCTGCTGCGCGCAAGGCGTGACGCCGCCCTGATCCTGCTCGGTTTCTGGCGCGGATTCCGCAGTGATGAGTTGTGCCGCCTGCAAGTCGAGCATGTACAGGCTGTAGAGGGGGCAGGCATTACCTTGTATCTGCCACGCAGCAAAAGTGACCGCGACAACCTCGGCAAAACCTTTCAGACCCCGGCCCTGCTGCGACTGTGCCCGGTGCGCGCCTACATCGAATGGCTCAATACCGCGGCGTTGGTCCGCGGCCCGGTGTTCCGCGGAATCGATCGCTGGGGCAACCTGGGGGAGGAGGGCTTGCACGCCAACAGTGTGATCCCGTTGCTGCGCCAGGCGCTGGAGCGTGCGGGCATTGCGGCCGAGCAATACACCAGTCACTCCCTGCGTCGCGGTTTTGCGACATGGGCCCATCAAAGTGGCTGGGACTTGAAGTCACTGATGAATTACGTCGGCTGGAAAGACATAAAGTCAGCCATGCGCTATGTTGAAGCCACCCCGTTTACCGGGATGAGCATCACCGCGCAAAAAAACATCGGCAACTGATCAACATCAAGTTGAAACCTGTTCAGGTGGATCATATTTAGTTTTCGGCTATTTATAGGTACGCCTGATAGCTAAAACCAATCGTCAGCATCAGCTTTGCCAATGAGCCAGATACGAAATCTGTTGTTAGGATTCACCCCATCAACTTTTCAACCCTGACGGAGAGTCAACGATGCCTATCATCAACAGCCAAGTTAAACCATTCAAAGCAACTGCCTACAAAAACGGCAGCTTCGTGGAAGTGTCGGACGCTGACCTGAAAGGCAAGTGGTCTGTCGTGTTCTTCTACCCAGCCGACTTCACCTTCGTTTGCCCAACCGAACTGGAAGACCTGGCTGACAACTACGAAGAGTTCAAAAAACTCGGCGTGGAAATCTACAGCGTGTCGACTGACACCCACTTTGCCCACGCTGCCTGGCACAACACTTCGCCAGCCATCGGCAAAATCCAGTACACCATGATCGGCGACCCTACGCTGACCATCTCCCGCAACTTCGACGTACTGATCGAAGAAGCAGGCCTGGCTGACCGCGGCACTTTCGTGATCAACCCTGAAGGTCAGATCAAGATCGTCGAGCTGAACGATGGCGGTGTTGGCCGTGACGCTTCCGAGCTGCTGCGCAAAATCAAGGCCGCTCAGTACGTTGCTGCTCACCCGGGCGAAGTGTGCCCTGCCAAATGGAAAGAAGGTGAGTCCACCTTGGCTCCATCGCTGGACCTGGTTGGCAAGATCTAAGGCCGTGAACCAGCCAAGGGCGGTGATCCGCACCTGAGTTGTAAGCCGCATCGCCCTCAAAACGCCCGGGCGAGATTCGCTCGGGCGTTTTTTTGTAAAAAATTCATGTTCAAAGGAGATCGCCCGTATGTTGGACGCCAATCTAAAAGCTCAGTTGAAGTCATACCTGGAGCGGGTCACGCAGCCGATCGAGATTGTTGCCTCTCTCGACGACGGTGCGAAATCCCGTGAAATGCATGACCTGTTAAAAGAAATCGCCAGCCTTTCCAGCATGATCACCCTGCTGGACAACGGTAACGATGTGCGCAAGCCTTCGTTCTCGTTGAACCGCCCGGGCGGCGATATCAGCCTGCGTTTTGCAGGCATTCCGATGGGCCACGAATTTACTTCGCTGGTGTTGGCCTTGCTGCAAGTAGGCGGCCACCCATCGAAAGCCAGTGCCGAAGTAATTGAACAGATTCGCTCCCTTAAAGGCGAGTTCAACTTCGAGACCTATTTCTCGCTGTCCTGCCAGAACTGCCCTGACGTTGTGCAGGCGCTGAACCTGATGGCAGTGCTTAACCCGAACATTCACCATGTGGCGATTGACGGTGCCCTGTTCCAGGACGAAGTGACCGAGCGTCAAGTGATGGCGGTACCCAGCGTTTACCTTAACGGTGTCAACTTTGGTCAGGGCCGCATGGGCCTTGAAGAGATTCTGGGCAAGCTGGACACCAGTGCAATTGAGCGTCAGGCCGAAAAAATCAGCGCCAAGGAAGCTTTTGACGTGCTGGTGATCGGCGGCGGCCCGGCCGGTGCTGCCGCGGCGATCTATGCTGCCCGCAAAGGCATCCGTACTGGTGTGGCAGCCGAGCGCTTCGGCGGTCAGGTGCTGGACACCATGGCCATCGAGAACTTTATCTCGGTTCAGGAAACTGAAGGGCCAAAGCTCGCCACTGCACTTGAGGAGCACGTCAAGCAATACGACGTCGATATCATGAACCTGCAGCGTGCCGACAAGCTGATTGCCGGCAAGGCAGGTGAGTTGCACGAGGTGAAGTTTGCCAGCGGCGCTTCGCTCAAGGCCAAGACCGTAATTCTGGCCACCGGTGCGCGCTGGCGTGAAATGAACGTGCCCGGCGAGCAGGAATACCGTAGCCGTGGCGTGGCTTACTGCCCGCACTGCGACGGTCCGCTGTTCAAGGGCAAGCGCGTCGCGGTAATCGGCGGCGGCAACTCTGGCGTCGAAGCAGCCATTGACCTGGCGGGTATTGTGGCGCATGTCACCCTGCTGGAGTTCGATACCAAACTGCGTGCCGATGCCGTGTTGCAACGCAAGCTGCACAGTTTGCCAAACGTGAAGGTCATCACCAATGCACAGACCACCGAGGTCACCGGTGACGGCCAGAAAGTGAACGGCCTGCGCTACAAGGATCGTCAGTCCGGTGAAGTTCATACGGTCGAACTGGAAGGGATCTTTGTACAGATCGGCCTGTTGCCAAACACTGACTGGCTCAAGGGTACTGTCGAGCTTTCGCCTCGCGGCGAGATCGTTGTCGATGCCCGCGGTGAAACCTCGATCCCCGGCATTTTTGCCGCCGGTGACGTGACCACCGTGCCATACAAGCAGATCGTGATTGCAGTGGGCGAGGGCGCCAAAGCCTCACTGAGTGCCTTTGATCACTTGATCCGTTCTTCAGCGCCGGAATAACCGGGCGCAAACAAAAAACCCCATGAGCAGTCATGGGGTTTTTTTTCGTTCGATTTTTACATCGGTTGTGGCTGGATGATTTCGACCCAGTAACCGTCCGGGTCCTTGACGAATGCCAGGGATTTCATGCGCCCATCGTTCAGGCGCTTCTGGAAGTCCACATTCAGAGCTTCAAAGCGCTCGCAGGCAGCACGAATATCCGGTACCGAAATGCAGATATGGCCAAAGCCGCGCGGGTCGGTGTTGCCGTTGTGGTAGACCACGCTGTCATCGGTTTCTGAACCGTGGTTATGGGTCAGCTCCAAGATGCCGGGGATGGACTTCATCCACAGTGTACGGGCTGCGTCGTCTGCCGGGATCTGTGCCTTGTCCACCAGGGCCAGAAAGTACAGGCTGAACTCGGCTTCAGGGAAATCGCGCTTCTCAACCAGCGAGAAGCCCAGGACGCGGGTATAGAAATCCAGGGATTTCTCGATGTTCTTGACGCGCAGCATGGTGTGGTTGAAAACGAAGTTGTGCGTAGCGCTATCCGGGGAAGCAGTGACGCCGGGAATGTTGTTCAGGTCTTGCAGGCTCATGAACCCTCCGAAAATAAGGCATAGGTGATCGGTCGCTACGTTGAGCGTGATGGGCGAATGATACGGAATGTGACGTCTGGCGCCAAACCCGTTTTCAGGGCGCAAGCGGTCTGCGGCAGGGAGGCAGTTGGGTTGCGGGGCAAATCACGGGCAAAAAGAAGCCCGCCGAAGCGGGCATGGGGCGCTAGTCCTTTAGCAGCCTCTATCCTGTGACCCGCGATGTGAAAAAATTGTGAAGCGCCGGCGTGTTCACGGTCTTTTGGACGCATGGATGTCACAACAGGATAATTCCTACTCGGTATTACTGTTTTAGCCGTAGTCAGTTGAGTGTTGGCGCACGGGCGGGGCAGTTATTGATGCAGGCATATTCAACGACGGAAGTGGGCAGTGCCTTTTCTGGCTGGCACCTTCATGTGGTGCATTAAACATCCGCCCAAGATTAAGCAAAATTGAATCAAGTTGAACCTTTTAGTTAAACAGGGCGGCCGCGAAAACTGAGTGCAACACCTGACCTTTCCGGTACGGTGCTGCCCCTATGTCCTATTCCGAACTCAG